>CAWUIU010000156.1:0-7775 GCA_963922285.1 uncultured Oligoflexia bacterium
TTTCTGGGCAGTGATAAATCATGTATGTAAAATGTCATACACATTGCTATAAGTTAACTGTTAACAACGATTTAGAAGGGAAAGTTCATTTTTGAAATGCTAACTGACACCAATTTAATGGATCAGTTTTTAAGATGTAAAGCCCCGAAGAGTTCGAGGCTATGATATTAAAGATTCATTCTGTTAATCTTTCATTTTAACAAATATTTGGGAGAGCTGTCCTTTTAATAGGGCTCAGTTCAGCTTTATATTTTGGCAGTTTATCGTTTACAGGCTTTGATTTCGATACGACCTTTATTATCTGATGAAGTATAAAAATCAACATTAGTATCAGAATAGTTTGTACAACTGATAGTTAGTGTTGCTTTAATTGGATCATTAGGATTTACAATGTGACAATCAATATCTTCAGAGGTAATAGCTGGACCCCAAAAGTTACTCTTTGTGATTCTAAAATTATATCTCTTATGATCTCTTTGGCTTCTAAGGGTAATGTTATCTTCATACATTTGATCCTCAGTTAAGTCTCCTTGACGTTGCTCTTCAGTTAAATTTCTCTCTCTGACTGAAACTTTGCTAAAACGCATAACATTCCCAGGATTTTTAAGTTGATCTCTAGTACAATTATTAATTGTTATTGAACCACCTAAACTACCTCCTCCAAGAAGACCGCCTCTAGAGCAACCTGTAAAAACATCAAGATTTGTTAATACAGTACTATTTGCAGGAATATTATTTAGATTTTTAGATTCAAGTACTCCAGTAGCCATACAATTTGAAGCTTGAATACTACTTGTTCCAATACAAAGTAGACTAACCATAATCATGTTATAGTATTTTAAATGACCTTTCATATCTATCCTCCTTTACGGTTTTAATTACTTTTCTATTAAAGTATAAATTTAAGTTATTAATCGAAATTTTTAATTACTCCGGAAGTTTGTGTATCCTTTTCTCTTTATCTTTATGCTGAAATAATAAACAATTGACAAATTCTTTATTTATATACATATATTCCTGAGGGGAATACTAGTGAGATTGATTAATCATATTCAAAAGTTTGAGCATTTTATAAATGTAGTAGAAGCTGGAAGTATAAGCAAAGGATCTGTAAAATCGTTCATAACACAGCCTCAAATGACAAAAATTATCAAACAATTGGAAGAAGTTACCTCTCAAATACTTTTAGTTAGATCTAAAGATGGTGTTAGGCCTACCCAGCAAGGCCTTCTTCTTTATAAACATGCAAAAAATGTTATTAATTCAACGAACTTGATTGATTTAGAGTTACAAAATCAAAATATTTCTCCAGGTGGACACATAAAGATTGGAACCTATGATAGTATTGCACGCTATTTTTTTCCTGAATTTATAAAGTATATAAATAAACTAGCTCCGCTTTTAAAAATCTCTCTTGTAACCAATAAAAGTCATCTCATACAAGAACAGCTTAGGATTGAAGAGTTGGATATGGCCGTTATAGTTGATCCTAAAAAGATTAAGGGGATTACTACAGAGGAGATTTATACTGATTATTTTCAGCTTTATTCTCCTAACTTACAAAGTCTCACAGAGGTTCCTGAAAGGCTAATATATTTTAATGATTTAGGAGAGAATGAGAAGATTTTTATCTCGCAGAATAATTTTAAAGAGTTCGCTAAATGTGACAATATTGAAACTGTAAAAGCTCTAACAGAGCAGGGATTAGGCTATGGCCTTTTACCGACTAAAGTTGCGAGGGAAGGGCTCTTGCAAAATAGACTTAAACAATACTCTGCAAAGATAGAGACAATTAATGAACTAGAGCACAAAATTTGTTTTTGTATGAAATCTAATGATAAAAAAGAAGAAATACTCTTTTTAAAAAAAGAAATTAGTAGATACTTAAAAATTTGGTCAAATTCGTAATGATATAGAATGAGTAATTTCGAGCAAATCACATTTTAGTTTTAATCCTTGGTGATTTCCAAGAGATAATGGTCGAACCAGACTTTATTTCTGAAGAAATGAAGATTGTTTGGAGACGGCTTAAAATTGACCTCGATAATGTGAATCTTCAGAACATTTGGGACAACCATGCTCTTTTATGTCCTAACACAGCATAATTGAATACGATCCTGAATTGTAATTTTTCTTCTCTCTAAAGTTAATCGTTTCTTTTCTGTTTTATTTTTAATCGAAAACCAAAACTTCTCTAGTCTTGGGCCAGTAATAATCGATCCGTAATAACAATATCTTAGATCATTAAATCAAATGGCATCTTCTTTGCCCCATACATAGATATAAAGGACTTGTATTGGAGAGATTACATGGTTAAAAACACCATAATTTCAGTAGCTTGTATATTTGGTACGTTAATACCAACAACATTTGCTAGTGATCTAACTGTCGAAGTTTTAGACAGTGTTGAGTCTATTAACAACTCTCTAAATTTGAGTTTAGAATCTTCTAACTTGGGATGTACTCAAGGACAAGAGGAGAGCTGTGAACTAGTTGAGTCACATGGGTTTGAAGATTTTGAAAACGGAGAGCTTTCACCATTTTGGGGACACGAGTTTGTTGGTGTTGATCTCACCCAAAAGTTTCTTAGTAATAAAGAACTATTAACATCAAAAATAGCTACATCTGAGCTAGTTAATCTATCAGAAATTCCTAAAGAGAAGCTAAGTGAAAAGTTAAAAGACAAAGTGAATAATGACTATAGTTACTCTGGAGGAAGTCATGGAACTAGAGTGAACAATATTATTCTAGGAAACTTTCCAATAGGAGTTTCATCAAAGGCAGAGTTGAGCGCGACAGGGATTTTTCAATATGCTGATAATGGATTCTTAGTAAATAGTGATGCTTTCTTAAAAGAGGGGATTAAGGTTTATCAAGCTTCTGAGTCTGTTTTCGATGATAAAATAGATTATTTGAAAAAAATCATAAAAAGTGGAGTTGTTACGATTAGATCAGCAGGTAATAGACACCCAGAAACAGGAATTGAGCAGTCATCACCAGAAATTTCAATTATTGTTGGACAACTTTCGCCTTTAGGTGTTCCATCAGCAAGTTCCTCAGAGGGAGAAAGCGTCACTATTTTAGCACCTGGAAGAAACTATAGTTTTGGAAGAGGAAAATATAAAGTGTTTGGTGGAACAAGTGGTGCTCAGTCCATTGTTGCAGGCTGTGTTGCTAATGTAACATCTCTTTTACCTTCGATAACTCAAGATGAAGTAGAGCTATTAATCATTAAATCCTCAATACCAACACTTAATTCTAAAGACAAAGCAAAGTTAAACGGGCATGGGACAGTTAATTGTTACAAACTTGCTAGAGTTGCTTACGCATTAAAACAGGATTGGCCTAAATCTAGACTATCTATAAAAAGTAACGATACTTATAACTTTTTAGATGAATCCAAAGAGCTTATTTTAAAAGCAAAGGAATTAGAAAAAAGCTCTGAATTATGTAAAAGAAAAGCAAGGTTGGATTTTTTAAGGGAAGCATTTTTACTTAATCCAACTAATCAAAGTATTGTTGCCGAAATAGCAGATCTCTATGAGCAGTCGGGATACTCACTAAATTCTCAACTTTATAAATCTCTTCTTGGATTAGATTTAGAAGACGCTATATCTTTAAATGATAAATATAGTGATTCAAAATATTTTAGTGGGGATATTCTTAGATATTCTGTAGCCCATCAAAATACGCCTGTTGAAATTATCGCTAAGGCCTTAATTTCATCAGATGAAGATACAGTGATATATGCTTCTTTATACTCAAATGGAAAAGTTGATTCAAATCTAGTTGAAGATCAGCTTGTTAATTTGGTCTTTAATGGAGACATCGATGGATATAATTATTCTTTATTTGAAAAAGCATATTTTGAGAGTAATTCATTGAGTGCTAAGAGGTTATTAAATACTTGTTCAGAAAAGACTAGAGAATGGGAAAAAGAAGAATATAATTCAAGTCTTACTTCTTGTTTAGGCTTTATTAAGTATGACTCAGAGTCAGGAATAGAGTATTTGAAGCGAGAATTACTAAGAGATTCAAAGAGTTTTCTTGCTTATTTTAAGAATTACTTTCAATCCTATCGTAAGTTTATTCAAAGCGAACTAACGATTTTAGGCATGCTGAAAGAAGATAGTGATTTATCCAGAACAATAATTGAAGAAATAAATATCATTTTAAGAGAGCAGAGAGAAAATTATGAATAAGATTATGTTTAGTTTTATACTAATTATTCAGTCATTTATGGTGTATGCAAATGAGGCAACTGATTGTTCTAAGAAGTCAGTTGAGCAGTATATCCAAGAAATTCAAAGAGAATATAATAACTCTGAAGGCATAGCATTACCTTTTGGTATTTATCATAATATTGATAATATAATGAAATGTGACTTTAAAGATAAAATTGAAGAAAGTAATAAGGTAAAAGTAAAAGAGTTATTAGATAAAATAAAAAAAGAAAAAGAGACTAAGTTCGTTTGGGCCGACTCAAATAATGTTTCTTTTTGGGAAGATGGCATTCGAAAACTATCATTTCTACCAGAGAAAATTAGAGAAGATCTCCCTATCATTTTATCTCAATTAAACTCATCTGTTATCGCATTTGTACCTAGCGATAAAGCTCATCAAACGCATTATAATTTTGAATCAGATTTAGATATAGACTTGTTTACACCTTGGGATAGAAGAGATTGTGGCTCAATTCCTTCTGATGACATTGACCGAATGAATGAAGATATCAACAAAGAAAGAGTATCTAGTGAATTACATTCAAATTTTACTAGGAACTACTCTGCGATTGAGGTTTCTAAAATCGGAATACACCAAAAACCATATTGTTATTGGTATGAAGAGACTAATTCAGTGAAGTGCGAGTATGAGTTTAATAGTAGTATTGTACACGAAGTATTACATTTATTAGAGACACGATATCCAAAATTTATAAAACTCCTGCATAATGCAAAAGGTGGATACAAAGACAGACTAAAGGTCGCTCAGACTCATGTACCAGCTTTTGGTGTTACTAAATGTACTCTAGATTCATGGGAAGAACATTGCTCAGAAGGCCCTATTTCAAAAGAAGAAACAAAGCTTATCGTAGAAAAAACTTTACCTCCACAAGATAGTGGAACTATTGCTGGAAGACATTATGCCAGAAAAATGGATCCAAATGACGAGTTTTCATATTGTGGAGATGAAGTTGTAGTTCAAGGAAGTGAAAAATTTTGTGTGAATAAGAGCTCTGAAAGTCTATATACTTACGTTCGAGGTGGAGAGGAGTATATTTCAGTTTTACTCGAAAAAGCGATAGTTGATCCAATTCAGTTTAATAAAATTGCCTCTCCTGAGGAAAAGGCACTCTTTGATATTTTAAAATTTTATATTTTATAAGATGGTGCCTCCGGAGGGACTTGAACCCTCAAACTCGTAAGAGCGCGGGATTTTGAATCCGCTTCCATTTACCAATCTTTTAACCCTAAATGGATAAAATTACAAAAGTTTTATGGATTTACTGAATTTTCTTGGATAAATCATTGATTTTGGATATTTACCAATATTCAGCCAATCCTTGACTCACATAGTAGGGATATACTCATAAAAATTTGGAATCTTAAAAAATGAGCAAAAAAAATCCGACTTTTCTAGCCGGATAGATGTGAAATGTTTCCATTTATTTTTGTATGGAAACATATGATGAATTGGAGTTATTTCAGGGGGGCATAGATAATGCCTTGATTAAATTTGATGTCTACACAAGAGTTGGGAGACTAGAAAAAAGACTTGATGATATTACCAAGTTACTGAATTTATCTAAAAAGGAAATCTCTTATAAAAAGAACTTCTCAAATAAAATTGATGTTTGGGTTGAGTTATTGGGACTGTCCATTGAAATTACAAATGATTATTTAGAAGTTCAGTTTCACGCTACTTTCTTTAGTAGAGTTGATAAGAATCTTCAAGATTGCTGGAATCAACATAAGGTAATAAGAAGATTAATAGAATTTCAGACTGGTGTTGTTGGGATTTATAGAAATATTCATATAAATATTGATGTGAAAAATCTTGATGTCTTTTCTTATTATGAAAATGATTACTCTCAGCAGAAAACTATAATGGGTGGAAAGGGATATTCTAAGCCACTTCTTGATAATAATGGTGACTTTAAAGGAACGATTTACTTTAAATCCAGTTCTAGCTCATATGAGATATGCTTGTATCAGAAGGATATTGAAATAAATGATTATGTTAAGAATCTAAAGAGCGGAGGCAAAGGGGCATACTCCAAAATTGATTACTATATTTCTAAAGGATATTTTGATATTGAGAAACTTGGACGCTTTGAGATTAGATTAATGAGAAGGTGGATAAAAACTAACTTTGAGAAGGAAATCTATCTTGAGGATGATATTCAGACATTAATTAAAAAAGCTCTATCACATTTTTATAAAAATCATAGGTTTTATTATAATCATCTTGGGAAGTTAAAGGATTGGCAGATGAGGGAGAGGTCTAAGCTTCTAGCGGAGCATCCTTTGTGGAAAAAGCTCTTCTTAAACAATGAAGGATATAAGGAGATTGATTATGTTACTCCGAGTGATTGTATTTATTCAGACCATAGGGATAGATATGATGATGACTTCTTTGAGGCTATGATTAGTTTGATTTTGAAATATGGGAGAAAGGATTGGATGACCAAGGAAAGGCTGGAGCATTTATTCTTGAAGTCAATACTGAGATACGATGAATATGAAGAAAAAATACTGAGTAGGGAGAGAAGACGAGCCGATACTTTACTGTATTTAAGTGAGCTTAGCCCTAAACTTACTGATGAAGAAATTTCTAAATTAAAAAATAATAAGTAGGCTAGTTTTAAGTTTTTGCGAAGAGCAAAACGCCGACTCTTTTATTTTGTTCTTGAGCTGGGAAGGCGAAAGAAAAAATAAATGGGCGAGGCTTTGTCCGTGATAACGGACTAATGTTAAAACTAGAACTCGGGCATAAGGAATGCCCGAGTTTGGTGGGTTAATGTCTTAAGTAGATAGTTTTAATGACAGGTAGCATACCTTTGATGGTTAGCTCTCTTTCATAGTGCTTGATGATTTTGCAAATCATTGGAATGTTAAATACTAGACCGAAATCTTTTAGGTCTTTATATTTAGCTTCTGTAATTGTTGTATCTAGCTCTACAAGTATATTTCTTTTAAGATTCTTCACTTCGTTATCAAGGTAGTATTGAAAAATTGCTTTGTGTGTTGGATTTGAAATCTTTCTTGTGAAATCTTCAATTAAGCAATACTTGTGTTTTGGAAATTCTAGTTGAGCATCATTTTTAGATGGCTGGCAATTGCTGGGGCTTTTATTTGAATTTGTTGTTTTAACTTGGGAACTATCTGCTCTATTTTTATCAGATTTAGGGCAGATAAAAGAATACAACTTATTAAAAAGTGAATGGAAAAATTTATAAGTCTGTTTAGTAAGCGTGATAAAAGAAGGTAAATAATCATTTTTGTTATCCTTTTTTATGAATAGATAATATCCAAGATAAGTAAGAGCTAAGTAGGTCATAATTTATCCATTAATCTTTTTGTTTAAATGATAAGCATTTCTCGCTACTAGTTTTAATAGGTATGAAAGATTCAGGCTTAATGAGCGGTTAATATTTGCTTTACCTTTTTTCTCAACCCACATAACCACCAATTGGTTATTTCTGATAATACATTTGTGATTGTTGATAAAATCCCAGTTTTCATTTTGCTTAGGCATATGGTCTCCTTTTTAAT
>CAWUIU010000157.1:0-7745 GCA_963922285.1 uncultured Oligoflexia bacterium
GAAACAGTAAAAGCAAGAAGACTAAAAGAGAGCCCAATTCACTTTGAATGCAAATTTCGTGATCACCTAAGTTACGGTGATGAGCCTGGGTGTGGTCAAATTATTACTGGTGAAGTTGTGAAGGTTCATGTTAGTGAAGATATTTATCAAGATGGACGAATTTCAACAGATGCATTTAAACCGATTGGCAGAGGCGCTGGTAACGACTGGATAAAGACTGGTAATCGAATCAAAATTGAAAGACTAATGAAAGCTCAAATTCAAAAATAACTACTTCTTATTTTTAACGATTTCACCAATCTTAGCTTTGAGATCCTCTATTTTAAATGGTTTTGCCAAGAAATAACTTGTATGCCCCTTACAAACACCTACATTTTCAGCAGTAAATCCTCCAGAAATGATAAGTATGTCAGACGCTTGATTTTTATGACTTTCACCTTTGTCAATAAATTCGAGAACCTCGAGACCACCTTTCTTGGGCATACCTAGATCTAAAATAATGATATCAAAGGCTTGATTCGTAATCTTTCTCATGGCATCTGCTCCATCATAAGATGGAATAACATGCTTAAAAACGGGAAATGACTTAATAGTTTCAACAATCATATCAGTAAGACGTTTTTCATCATCTACAACTAGGACATTTAGATCCACATCAGCTCCCTAACTAAATTTTGGTGTTCAAGTATTTTACGTCATCTTTGCCATTTATCTGTAGTTAAATTAACTTAATTCCTCAAAATCCTTTATTATCTGATACTTACATAAAAAAAAGGGAGTCAATGACTCCCTTTATGTTTCGACATATCAAAATGCTAAATTACTTTATATTAAGCTCAGCCTCAAGTTTTGCAAAAGTTTTCTCTTCTCTGATTGCATAAAGAAGATTTTGCTTAATTTGTGGATCTTTTTCGTAGAATTCCTTTACTTGTTCAGGCTGAAGTCCAGATAACTTTGCAGACTCTTCAATTTTTTGATCAAAATCAGCATCGCTAGCTTCTACTTCATATTTCTTAGCTAGCACATCAAGAATTAACCCAGACTTAACTTGAAAAGTAGCCTTCTCTGTTAAATCCCCAGACCACTTCTCAAAGTACTCCTTAAGCATGTCATCGTTGAATCCTTGTTGCTTAAGATTATTTGCTAAATCTTTCTTTAGGTAATCTTCTTGCTGAGCAACCATGGCCACTGGTACATCAAATGTATTTTCAGCAATCAATTTTTCAAGAATTTCTTGGTTTAGTTTCTCCTGAACCTGTCTTTCTTTTTGCTTTGTTAAATTTTCAAGAGTTTTTGTCTTGAAATCTTCAACTGACTCAAATCCCATCTCTTTTGCAATTTCATCAGTAAACTCTGGAAAATCTTTATTCTTTATTTCTAAAAGCTCTACGTAAAATTTTACTTTTGCATCCTTTAGCTCTTCAACATGATAAGTATTCGGGAAAGTAAGTTCCAAAGTCTTCTTTTCACCTTTTGTCATTCCAATCATTCCTTCTTCGAAGCCTGGAATAAACTGACCTGAACCAATTTCTAGAAGATATTCTTCGCCCTTCATATTTTCAGGCTTTTCACCGTCTTCTTTTTCACCTTCAAAGTTAAAAACAGCAAAATGACCATTCTCTAATTTTGCTTTTTCATCTTCTAGTTCTTTCATTTCAGCCTTAGGCGCTAAGTAATTCTTCTTAACATCTTCAACTTCTTTATCTGTTACTTCAACAGACTCTTTTGTAAACGAAAGCTTTGAAAAGTCTTTTAGTGCAACAGTTGGAAAAATTTCAACTAAAGCATCAAAGCTCACTGACTTACCATCTTTGTAATCAACATTTTCAAAAGATGGATAACCGACAACTCTCACTTCCTCTTTATCAACTGCTGCAAAAAACTCCTTTTGAACAAATTGATTTAAAGCATCTGACTCAACTTGTGGACGGTACATCTTTTCAACTACCGCAAGAGGAGCTTTTCCCTTTCGAAAACCTTTAATGTTAACACTTTTCTGCTTTGTCTTTAATGCTTGTGAAATTTGATCAGACAGATCTAAATTATCAAATGTAAAAACAAATTTCTTCGTACAGCTATTAACCTCTTCAACTTTATAAGTCATAAAATCACTTCCTTTTGCAGCGCTTCAAATATAAAAATAACCCCTGTAAACTAACGAGATTTTACGAAAAAGTCAATGACAGACTAGTTTTATGAGTCTCGATATGCCCATTAATAGTGCACTGAATGCAAATATAGTCCATCCGGTGGTGCAGTCGGAGCAAGCTTTTGTTCAAGCTCATAATTAAGAGCATTTTCAATGTCAGAAAGCTCTATTTTTCCTTCAGCATAAGCCCAAATAGACGATACGATAAGTCTCACCATCTGTTTGAGAAAACCATTGCCAATAATCTCCATACAATAAAGTTCATCTAATTCATTAATCCCCTTTTGCTCTACAGAAAAAACTTTACACGACGATACTTTGCGAATTGTAGATTTTACCAGAGTCCCCTTTGTGGAAAAAGTCACAAAGTTATGCTCTCCCACAAATCTAGCACAGGCCTCATGCAACATAGATAAATCAAGGCTCTTTTTTAAGAATGTAACCCTTCCTTCAAAGAAAGGTGTTCGATTTGAAAAAGAAAAATAGTAGCGATAAACTTTAGCCTTTGCATCAAAAACTGGCTGAAAACTATCTTCACATACCTCTAAAGATAAGCATCTGATCTCTTTAGGAAGCAAACTATTTAAAGCTTTTTTTAACGCGATAGGCTCCATCTTGTTATCTATAACAATCTTAACAACTTGGCCTTTTGCATGGACACCTCTATCAGTACGCCCCGAGCCAATAGTTGTTACATAACCAGACTTAGTAATTCTTTCTAGAATATTTTCAATTGTGCCTTGGACTGTTTTTTGATCAGGCTGCTTCTGCCAACCAAAGAAGTTAGTTCCATCATATTCAAAAATAGACTTATAAGTATTCAAAGTTTACGCCGATTCCAAATGATGTACCTGAAATCTCAACATCTTCATTTTTAAAATTAGAAACGTTCATTGTTCTGATAATTAAAGAAACATTCATATCATAAATATCACTTTCATTTTTTAATTTAACACCATAAGTTGGAAAGAACTGAGTCATGGAAAAGTCTATATTTACTTGACCAGAAAAACCAAAGCCGGCTTGCCTAATATCTTTGTCACTCGCCCCATCTCCTCTGTCACTTCTATTTTGTAGAAGTGCAGAAATAAGAGGTCCTGCAGATGCCGAAACTCCTACATATCTACCAAGATAAAATCTTGCACCCATATGATACGACATCGGAAGATGCCAAAGCTTAATTGTTGCATTACTCAGGGAGCCATCTTGAAAAGATCCCTTACCCTTATTAAAAGAAACACTTCCATTAAACTGACCAAATATTCTAAAGCGCTCCCCCCAGAACCTTGTTCGGTAACCTAAAGAAAGATAACCCATTTGAAAAGCACTTGCAGAGTCTTCATTTTGAAATGTATTTGCATAAGTATTATTCACTGAAAAGTAATCAAAGGTATCATAAATATAAGAAAACATAAGAGCAGATTGCGACTTTCTCATAAGCGCCTTTGCAATCATCCTATCATCTATCTTAGTTAATGAACCCTGTTTTCCAGTGAAAGTTTTCAAATCTTCATTTTCGTAACTCTTATCTAACCATTCCTCACTGCCACTACCAACATGATTTATCCCTGTGTCAGATTGCATACTCTCCATTTCGTTAATGGAATCAACAAAAGGAGATTTCTCAACTTCTTCATTGTTTTCATAAGGAGATTTAGAGTTTTGACCATAAATTGTTTGATTAGCGTCACCAACTTCAGCATAAGTTGTGTTAACAACAAGTAAGCTTAAACATAAAACTAAGATATTTTTCATCTACTCTTCCCGCTCTTCTGCGAATTCAAATACATCACTAAAATCTTTTCTTTTAACAAAAGCATATACTAAACATGAAAATACATATGCACTAATAACCGCAAAGATCATTACCTGCTCGTAAGAAATAATCATTAAAAATGTTAATATAATTAATGCTAAAACTTTTTTCTTATTATTTTTTACATACTCTGACTTTTTAAATGAAGCAAAAGGGATATTTGTAATCATTAGAATTGCGAACAAAAATGTGTAAGCAGCAGCGTAATATCGAATATTTAAACCTAGATCAAATTCCGAGGCAAACATTACGAACCCAATAATACCTAAGGCTGCACCTGGGATAGGTAAGCCTTGAAAGTAGTCAGAGTTAACCTTTTCAATATTAGCGTTAAACCTTGCTAACCTCAAAGCGCCACATAGTAGATATAAAAATGGAATAATGATTCCCAACCGACCCATATCGAGAAAGAACTTATGATACAAAATCAACGCAGGACTAATACCAAAAGAAATAACATCACTCATAGAATCAAATTGTTCACCAAAGCTTGATTGCGTACCTGTCATTCTAGCAACTCTTCCGTCTACCATGTCAAAAATTGCACCCAACAAAAGAATCATACATGCAAAATAAAAACGTGAATTATAGGCCAATATAATTGCAGAAAATCCACAGGCCATATTAAGGGCCGTAAATGTATTCGGTAAAAAAAAGGCAACTCTCTTTGGTCCTTGTATAATCAAACTTAACTCCAACTCTATTCAACTATTCTAGCTATAATCGACTCTGTAGCATAAATATTATCATTTTTTTTTAATTCTATTTTATATTCTTTTGGCAAACAAATTGTTGTAATCCCTCCAAAAGGCAAATAACCAATATTTGCCATTCTACGTCCTCTATCACCCGGTAGTGCCACAAATTGGGGACGTGAAGAACTGAAGAATCTCAAAAATCTGACATTGATAATGTTATCTAACTTATCTCGAAATGATATCTCCGCTAGATACTTATCTTTATAATCATTTCTTTTAAATACTCTATATATAAAACTATCTTTTAAATATGTAAGATCAGAAACTTCTCCACTGCATGGCATATATATTCCATATTCATCAAATAAATTTGTTATGACTGACACCATCGACTTATCTTCGCTCTCCCAAATATCAAGAACTGCACCGGTTACAGGAGCATACACTGTTCCAATCGTCGTTACTTGATCTTCAGTAAATCGAACCTTCTTTTTTCGAAAAAGAAACAAAGCTAATCCAAATAGTAATATTAGAAGTAACAACAGGTATACATTTGAAAAAACTGCCAAAAGGCAGAACAAAAACAAATAATTAAAAAATGTTGATTTAGAAATATAAAAAAACTTCATTACTGATAATCCTAGCAAGGAGGAATTAAAATGTCATTCTACTGCTTTGCGGCAGAGGCTTTCTTAAATTCCTGTTCGATCGATCGATAATAAAAGGGTAGATCTCTGAGATTATTTTGTTTAACTTGAGAAAATAAGTCCATTGAATATTTCTTTATTAATTCATATGAATTTTTATTGCACACTGTCGAATACTTATTATCTCCATGAGTCAACAAGCTTCCACCGTCTAAATCTGTAAGTTCAGATTCTTTAACTAATTCAAAGTCACTTTTATTTGTGCCTCGTAAAAAAACTTCACCTTTAAATGCTGGAAAAATCCATGTCAAATCTGAAATATCTGCTATATCGTTAAGATATTCACTGATTCGAAAAACGTTAAAGGAATAGATTTTCTTCCCAGATAGTTCAAAAACTTGAGCAAGTCCTTCACCAACTCTAATCCCAGTATAAGAGCCAGGCCCAGAAAAAATAAAAAGTGATTCTAAGTCCTTAACTTTAAATTGATTAGTATCTAAAATTCTCTTAATCTCATCATGAATAATTTCTGAGCTTTTCTTAGTAACAATCTCATTTACGGCGATGAATTGAAAATCCTTCGATAAGAGTCCAATTGTTAAGTTATTCGATGTATCTACATATAGACTAGTCATTAAAAGAATCTTGAAAAGTCGTTGAATAATGCTCCAACCATTAATAGTAAAAGCAGAGTTAAACCAAATTGCTGAGCTATTTCTAGTTTTCTTCTTGATAAAGGCCCACCATTTAAAGTCTCAAGAATAATGAAAACAATATGACCACCATCAAGAACTGGAATTGGGAACAAGTTAATAACTCCTAAATTTACAGAGATGAGGGCCATCAGTTGTAGAAAGTAGGAAAAACTTATATTAAATGAATCCGAAGCAACCTTTCCAATAGAAATTGGTCCACCAATATTTTTAAAAGAAACTTCTGCAGTTATTAATTTTTTAAATCCTTCAAAAGTTTTTGTAATTGCACCAATTGTTCGATCAAAGCTCTTAGGTAATGCCTCAATTAACCCCAAAGGAGCAATGTCTACAAACTTTGGTCTTAGATACAATTGAGAATTCGTATATACTCCGATGAGTCTAACCTCTTTGCCCGAAATATTTTTGACTTCAGGAGTGAGTAGCAATTCACTTTCTTTACCTTCTTTAATAACGGTGATTTTTACATCTTTAGATTTTAAGTTTTGAATTTTAGATTTTAATCCATTGAAGTTGTAAATTTTCTCTCCATCGATTTTTGAAATAATATCACCTTGACGAAGACCAGCTTGTGCAGCAGGTGAATTCATTGTAATTCCACCAACAACTGTATCAATTGGAAAGTACTTACTTTCTCTAAGAGTTGAAAAAATATTATCATTAGTTATCAACAGAGTTTTAGCCTCAGCAGCAAAGTCCACTTGTGGTTTACCGTCTTTAACATCAAGACTAATCATTTTTCTTAAATATATTTCACTAGACTTAATCTGAGCCAACTCTTCAAATGAAATATTCACATTAATCTTGTTTTTATCTGTAGAAAGAAAAAAGTGGTCTCCATTATTAGATTTTACAATCGGCCATACAAGAACTGGAGGATATTGACTAACTTCCTCAAAAAACTTTTCAGGTTTAATGTTAAAATTAGAAGGAATATTAATGACAGTTTCAATTCCATTTCTTTCAACACTAAAAGTATCAAGTGTCTTATCAGTGCTAAGAGCAATATCACTTGGTGAAGCGACAATCTGTCCATTTACTTTTTTCAAAACGTCACCAGTTCTAAAGCCATAATTATAAAAAGTAGATTGCTCTTCAATAAGTCCTAATTTTATCTCTGGAACTTTTTCACCTGTTAAGAAAAGTGAAAAGTAAATCGCATATGCAAGTATGAAATTTGCTAATGGACCACCAAATACGATCCAAAATCTCGCCCACTTTCCCTTGTGAACAAAGCTATATTTTCTCTGCTCTTCAGAAATTTTATCTTCAGAAAAGGGGTCATCACCAAACATTTTCACATAACCCCCAAGAGGGATTAACGATATGGCATATTCAGTAAAACCTTTTTTAAATTTTAAGATTTTTGGACCAAAACCAATCGAAAAAACCTCAACTCTTACTCCTGCAAGTCTTGCAAAAAGATAATGTCCAAGTTCATGAAAAAAAACGAGAGGTCCAAGGAATAATACAAAAATTAAAATTTTTTCAAGCATATCAATTCCAATATTTAAACGTACATCATCCTCATAAATAGAGCAAAGAATGGTGAGAGAAAAATTAAACTATCAATACGATCGTAAACTCCACCATGCCCAGGGATTAAAGATGAGCTATCTTTAATTCCACTCTGTCTCTTTAGCTTAGATTGAATTAAATCACCTAACTGAGACAAAATGCCTAATACAAAGAAAATACTAAATTTATAAACTATATTTTCAT
>CAWUIU010000158.1:0-7737 GCA_963922285.1 uncultured Oligoflexia bacterium
TAATAATGGAATTGTTAAAGAAAAGTATATTAACAAAGTTGAAGTTGGTGAAATAATCCGTCAATATCCAGGAGAATCCCTCTTCTTTGATGGTATTCATAAAGGTGAAAAATGCTATCTTGATAACTCTATCATTACAGGAGAGAGTCGCCCAATGGAAACTCTTGCAAATGATGAAGTATTTGCAGGAGCAAAAGTCATTGATAATGAAATTGACTACATTGTTACACAAAAGATTGGATCAACGAGGATTTCAAAGCTAATCAAAGAAATTAACATTCTTAATACGAGTCGATCAAAATCAGTTCTCATGGCAGACAAGATCTCTCAGCTTTTCATCTCTTTTGTATTACTTCTAACAGTATCGACTTTCTGCTATTGGATTTATAGAGCAGATTCAACGAGAGCTATTAATACTGCACTTGCTCTTATCATTGTATCTTGCCCGTGTGCACTTGCACTAGCAACACCTCTATCCTTCATCAGAGCACTTAAAAAGCTTCAAGACAATGAGGTATATATCAAGAATGAAGAAACTCTAGAAAAAATTAAAAATGTAAAAAATATTATACTCGATAAAACGGGTACTCTTACAAATGGTAAGTTTAAACTTATTAAAACAATTAATGAAAACTCATTGTATAACTCGATTACTTATACACTTGAAAGGAAGTCAAATCACCCTATTGCTTACTCTTTAAGAGAAGCACTTAAGTCAAAAACAGACTCTTGTATTGTTAATAATATCCGTGAGGAAAAAGGTGAAGGAATTTACGGAAATATTGGGGATATCGAATATTTTTTAGGAAAAGTAAAAAAAGAAGACTTAAATCAAAATTACCTACACTATACTCAAGTTGGTCTCTATATGGATGATCAATTATTAACACTCTATATTCTAGGAGATGAACTAAAGCCTCAGTCTTATCATCTCATTAAAAACCTAAAAGAGCATTGTCATGTCTATATATGTAGTGGAGATAATCGAGATGTCGTAGTTGCGACAGCAAATCAATTAAATGTAAATTCAGAAAATACACTATTTAAACAAACACCCGAATCAAAAGCTGACCTTGTTGCATCTCTTGACAATACGATAATGATTGGAGATGGAATTAACGACTCACTGGCTCTTAAAAAAGCAGACATCGGCGTCTCTGTTGGCGGTGCAGTTAACCTTGCTCTAAACTCAAGTGATGTATATTTAACAACTCCAGACTTAAATAAAATCATTACTTTACTAGAAGTAGCAAAGGAAACAGATAATATCACAAAGAGAAATATTATTTTTTCACTTTCTTATAACATTATTGGCATAACACTAGCAACAATGGGCCTTATAACACCACTTGCTGCCGCAATTTTAATGCCTATAAGTTCACTAACTGTCGTCCTTTCAACACTAATTGGTCGCATTGATTTTAAACAACAAATGATATTGAAACATTACCATAATAGGGAAAACATCTGATGGAGATCATACTTTTTTTACTACCAATTGCCATAATATTAGGAGGAAGCTTTATCGTCTTTTTTATTTGGGCAACTAAGACTGGTCAATACGACGATCTAGATTCTCCTGCAAAAAGAATGCTTTTTGAAGACTTAAATATAAATACAAATAATCAAACAAGGAAAGAGAAAAAATGAGTTCTGAAACATCAAACAATCATCTTGATAAGGGACTAGACAAGGGAAACCTAGAAAAGTTCCGTTATGATGACCGAATCACAAAGTGGTTCATATGGGCTACTCTATTATGGGGGGCAGTCGCACTATTTTTAGGTGTCACAATTGCATTTCAACTTGCCTACTGGAAACTAAATCTAGGAATGGAGTGGACAACTTTTGGGCGTCTTCGACCTCTCCACACAAATGCTGCAATTTTTGCTTTTGTTGGTAACTCTATATTTGCAGGTATTTATTATTCAACACAAAGATTGTGTAAGACGAGAATGTTCAATGATTTCTTATCCAAAGCACATTTTTGGGGATGGCAACTCATCATTGTCGCTGCTGCTATATCATTACCTCTTGGTTTAACTACTGGTAAAGAGTATGCCGAATTAGAGTGGCCGATAGATATTGCTATAACTATCGTATGGGTAATTTTCGCAATAAACTTCTTTGGAACACTTATAAGAAGACGCGAAAAACATATTTATGTCGCCTTATGGTTTTATATTGCCACAATAGTAACAGTCGCTGTTTTACACATTGTAAACTCAATTTCATTACCAGTAAGTTTAATGAAGAGTTATCCAGTATATGCTGGCGTTCAAGATGCTCTTGTTCAATGGTGGTATGGTCATAATGCCGTTGCATTCTTTTTAACAACACCATTTTTAGGAATCATGTATTACTTTATTCCTAAGGCTGCCAACAGACCAGTTTACAGTTATCGACTTTCTATTATTCACTTTTGGTCATTAGTATTTATCTATATTTGGGCAGGTCCACATCACCTTCTCTATTCATCAATTCCTGAATGGGTACAAACTCTGGGAATGGTCTTTTCAGTAATGTTATGGATGCCATCTTGGGGTGGAATGATTAATGGACTTCTTACACTAAGAGGTGTCTGGGACAAAGTTAGAGTCGATCCAGTACTAAAGTTTCTTGCTACAGGTGTAACATTTTATGGTATGGCAACATTTGAAGGACCATTACTATCAATTAAATCAGTCAATTACTTAGGCCACTTTACTGACTGGATTGTCGGCCACGTACATGCTGGAACGATTGGTTGGAATTATATGATGATATCTGGGATGCTCTATTATCTTGTTCCAAAGATTTATAAAACTGAACTCTATTCACTAAAACTAGCAACAGCACAGTTCTGGACTGCGACAGTTGGTCTTGTCCTTTACATGATGAGTATGTGGGCAGCTGGTATTACTCAAGGACTAATGTGGAGAGCAGTTGATGATGCTGGAAGACTTGTTTATCCAAACTTTGTTGAAACAGTTATTAAAATTCTTCCAATGTATTGGGTAAGAGCTTTTGGTGGAGTACTCGTATTAATTGGTTTCTTTGCTTTAATTTATAATATATATAAAACAGTTAAAAATGCTAACAATGAAGGTGAAGACGAAGTATTCATGGCACTTCCAATAGCAGCTCAGAAGAACCAGGGTGCTGATGACCATGAATCGGGACATCGAAAACTAGAAGGTATGCCTATCTTATTTTCTGTTCTTACACTAGCAGCAATTCTTGTGGGATCAGCTATTGAAATCATACCGTCTTTAACATCTGATCAATTCGTTGAAAAGAACCCACATATCAAACCTTATACACCACTTGAATTAGCTGGTCGTGATATCTATATAAAAGAAGGTTGTTATGTTTGTCACTCTCAACAGATTAGACCACAGGTATCTGAAAAATTAAGATATGGATCTCCGACAACTGCTGCTGAAACAGTGTATGATCACCCATTCCAGTGGGGATCAAGAAGAATAGGACCAGATCTTGCTCGAGTTGGTGGAAAGTATAATCACATGTGGCACTACAGACATATGATTGATCCTCGTGAAGTTACAGCTGGATCGATTATGCCAAGCTATGGTTGGTTAACAAAGAATAAAACAAACTTCAAAGTTATGAAGAAGAAAGTCAAGGTCATGAAGGCCCTCGGTGTCCCATATACAGACGAAGATATTAATTTAGCAGAAAGCAATGCACGAGCACAGGCACTAGAAATCACAAAAGAGCTTGCGACAGATGGTGTGTCGATGAAAATGCAAAACAAAGAGATCATTGCTCTAATCGCTTATCTTCAAAGACTTGGTATTGATTACTCAAAATTTGAAGAACAACAAGACCTAGTTTCAAACAAGGAGTAAGTCATGAGAAAAGAAGTATTTGCAAACATGGATCTCTCAGTATTACCAATGATAGGTACATTTCTCTTTCTTGCAGTATTTATCGGAGTCTGCATTTGGATCTATCGAAGAGGATCATCAGAGTTATACGAAAAAATTAGTAACAAACTTTTAGAAGATGATTTAAGCGGAAAATAATCTGTGAGATATGAAAAGGTAAAATAATGAAAAAAGAAAATAACGAACTTGGAAACACAATTATTGAAGATGAGAAACACTTAGTTCTCGATCATGATTATGATGGAATACAAGAGCTTAATCACCCTCTCCCTAGTTGGTGGAGTAGCATCTGGGCGATTTCTATTATATTTTCTGTCATTTATTGTATGTACTATGCTTTTATGGATGGGGACACATTAAAAGAGGAATACACGAAAGAGTACGCGAAAGTTAGTAAAGTTATTGCTGCCGAAAAGGCAAAGAGTGGAAACTTCGATCTCGTCGTATATGAAAAATATGTTAATGAGAACGATGGAATCAAAAAGGGTGCACTCGTCTATGAAGAGAACTGTCTATCATGTCATGCAGAAGGTGGTGCAGGAGATATTGGTCCAAACTTAACAGATAAGTATTGGATACATGCCAATGGAGATGCGACTTCAATCTACCCTATCGTTCTAAATGGAGTTGAAGATAATGGAATGCCTGCTTGGGCGGAAATGCTTTCAAAAGAAGAACTTATGAGTGTCGTAGCATATATAATTTCTCTACAGGGAACAAATCCGCCTGATGCTAAGGAGCCTCAGGGAGAAATTATCCAAAAGTAAATTAAAAAAGGACGAAGCAACTAATGAGTAAAAGAGACCTTCACGAATCAAGACTAGGTACGACTAACGAAGATGGTAGTCGTGCTTTCATTTATCCTGATGAAGTTGAGGGCAAGTGGAAAACGAGAAGAATTTCTTTTTATTGGTTTCTTATTATCATCTACCTTGTCCTTCCTTGGATATATATCGATGGTAAACAAAGTATTCTCCTCAACATTGCAAAAAGAGAGTTCAGTTTTTTCTCTTACACTTTCTATGCTCATAACGCCCCACTCGTTCTCTTCTTACTTTTAGGATTTATTTTTGCCATTGGTTTTATCACAAGTATCTTTGGCCGTGTGTGGTGTGGTTGGGCCTGTCCACAAACTGTTTTTATCGATACTATTTTTAGAAAAATAGAAGTTTTAATTGAAGGTAATGCACGAAAAAGGAAGAAACTCGATGATTCTCCATGGTCCTTAGATAAAGTTCTAAGGAGATCAATCAAATGGTTTCTCTTTCTTATTGTTTCACTTCATATTGCCCATACATTTCTAGGTTATTTCATGGGAACTCATTATCTACTTAGAATTTCAATGCAAAACCCAATGGAACATCTTGGTCTATTTCTTGGTGTTAACCTTTTAACAGCGATTTTCTTTCTCGATTTTGGCTGGTTTAGAGAACAATTTTGTATCATTGCATGTCCTTATGGAAGAATGCAGTCAGTTATCATGGATGAACATTCCATGGCCATCGTCTATGATGCCAAAAGAGGTGAACCAAGAAGACAACCAGGTGACAAAAAAGAAGACCATGCTGATTGTATCGATTGTTTTGCCTGTGTGAGAGCATGTCCGACTGGTATCGATATTAGAAGAGGTGTTCAACTTGAATGTATCGCCTGTACAAATTGCATTGATGCTTGTGATGATATCATGAGAAAAATAAATATGCCCGAAGGTCTTTTGCGATATGATACACAAGCAAGTATCGATGGTAATAAAACAAAAGTATTGCGACCAAGAAATATTATCTATCTTATGGCCCTATTTATTATCACGGCAGGACTTATATACAGTGTGAATATATCGAGTAATTTCACAGCGACGATATTGAGAGGTCCAGGACAACCATTTCGTACAATCGTAAAAGAAAATAAAGTGATGAATCATTTTCAAGTTGTCCTCGATCAAAGTGGAGATATCCATCAAAGAAATATTCAATTTAAAATATTACCGCAAGAACTTACAGAGCACTTAGACATTAAAATACCAAAGAACCCTTATCCTCTAAAAAATAATCATAAAAGGGTAAATGTCTTTATAAAATTTAAGTCAGACATTCTAGCTGGTGGATCAAGAAAGATAACTTTTGAATTAAAAGACCTTGAGAGTAATTACACGATAAACAGGGAGGCCAGTCTTGTTGGACCAATTAAGTAACTTAAGTGATATGGGAATTTATGCATTGGCCACACTAGGAATGACAAGTGGCTTGCTGAGCTCAGCTCATTGTGTTGGTATGTGTGGAGGTCTTGTAACTGCTGCTACGAAGAAGAAGCCTGAAGTAGGCCTCTACCATATTGGCCGATTAATAGGTTATACATTAATCGGTGTTGGACTGCCATACATTGGGCTAAGCATATCGGGTATCAAAGAAAACCCTTCCCTACCACTTATCTCTTCCCTCTTTATTGGTATTACATTTATCACTTTAGGTCTAAGTACAAAAATAAAAAAGATGAATCTTTATAAGTTATTTATGTCAAAATTAAATCGTCTCAACAGTATTGTCTTCAAACAAATCTTTAGTCATTTTTATCAGGCAAATAACACAAGATCTTTTCTTCTTGGTGCCTCTAGCGCTCTTTTACCATGTGGAATATTATGGGTAGTTCTCCTATTGTCATTAACAACAGCTAATCCACTCCTATCACTTACATTTATAGTTAGTTTTTGGCTTGGAACAGTTCCAGCGTTAACTTTTGCACCAATCATACTTAAGAAAATAGTCTCTCCACTACAAACAAGAGCGCCATATGTTCTTTCATCTGCATTCATTTTAATTGGAATTGCAACTATTAGTTATCGACTTATGATGTTCTACGGACAAACTCAAGGAGGTATGTCATGTCATTAGCAAATACAGATAAAAAAGAAGTGAAAGAAAAAGGCCATATAGAAGGAAAACTATTCGACCTTTTTCTTGTAACTGTCATCGTCGGTTTTCCATGTTTACTAACTTTTTTAACATGGAGATTTTGGGGTGCAGGTATGCAATAATTAAAAACCTCCGCCAAATTTTGAACTGATCTCTATTTCATAACCACTAGGGTCTTTGATATAGACTGATTTAGATTTACCATAATCGACGACTCCTCCATAGAGGACATCAATCTGATTGCTTTTTAGTAATTCAACTTTCTTATCAATATCATCAACATGAAAACCGAAGTGATTTATTGTTTCTTTTACATTACCTAGGTTTTTATCTTCATAAAGACACAAAAATAAAGAGTCAGAAAGACCAATTATTTTATAGGGAGCACCTGAGCTGCCTAATCCCGATTCATGTTCTTTTAGACCAAAAACTTTTTCATAAAAATGAACAGTCTCATCTAAGTTTTTAACATACATATTTATGTGATCAATTGCATTTACTTGTAACATTACATCCTCCTAGAAACTCTTTGCCATCAATAAAATCTGAGCATAGTAGTAAGACTTATTTTTATTTGCTTCATAGTTTTTATCTTCTATTTTTTTCATCATTATTCTCCGTTATGATTATCTTGTTGATACATTTATCGTATAATGAGGTTAATAAATCTAATCTATTGTCTTGATACCAACATAGATAAATACTAACAGAGGTAAAATGAGAGCAATAGTCTTTGGTGCAACTGGTTTAGTTGGTAATCTAATTATAAAGCACCCACTTTTAGAAAATTATGAGAAAGTTTATCTCATTTCCAGAAGGACTTATAAACTGATCCATTACATTGGTGTTGCTTTTAATTTCAGATAATCTAAATTGTAAAAACAAATAAAAATATCAATTTAAATTAGACGTGAATCATTCTTTCTTTTAAAGATTCC
>CAWUIU010000159.1:0-7702 GCA_963922285.1 uncultured Oligoflexia bacterium
AATTGGGCCATACTTTGATGGACTATTCACTCAATCTGGCGTGGGTATTGTTTACTCTATGACAGTAAAGCTGGCACCAAAGCCTGATTACATTGAGATGTTTACTTTCAGAATTAATAAAGATATCGATCTAGAAAGAGTTGTTGAAGCTACAAAGAATACAACCCTTCTACTTGGTGATTTTCTAGGGGGGATAAATATAATCAACAATGAAAGAATGTTGTCGATGTTAATTGATTATCCAGAAGATAAAATAAGGTCAGGGGCACCATTGAGTGAAGAAACAATAAGGCTTGAAACAAAAAGAAAGCATATTGGCCAGTGGAATGTCGTTGGTGCGATGTATGGAAGCCGTGAAATCGTAAAGGGAGCTAAAAAGGTTTTAAAAAGAGAGTTCTCTCAAATTTCAAAAGCTTCCATATTCTTTAATTCATCTAACAAGTGGTTGTTTAAATTAGTTGCAGATATTTTTCCGAAAATAGGTGGAATTGAAATTAGAAAAAGCTATGAAACCATGAATAATATGTATGACATCTTAAATGGTTCACCGAACTATCTCGCTCTAAAGCTAGCCTACTTAAAAAATTTAGATAAAAATCTTGTTGGAAAAGATGTCCTAAATCCTTCTTTTGATAACTGCGGTCTAATTTGGTACGCACCTCTCATTGAAATGGATAGTGTTAAGGTGAGAGAATATGTCGAATTTGTAAATGAGATGTCAAAAAAGTTTAATGTTAATAGTTTTATAACTTTAACAACAGTAAATGATCTCTGTTTTGATAGTACGATTCCTATAATGTTTAATAAAGATAGTGAAGAAGATACAAAGAATGCTCACGCTTATTATGATGCTCTCTTAGATGAAGGAGCAAAGCGTGGTTTTTTTCCTTATCGTTTAAGTGTAGAGACCCAAAAGAAATTTAAAATTTCAAATTCAAAACTTCTTCCTCCTTTAGTGGTTCCTGAGCGATACAAGTAATAAATTAAATTATTCTATGATTGAAAACATTGAGAATAAGTAGTCTGAATATATAAAGTCGGGATGGCATATAATTTATAGAATAGACTTTATCTGCGGATTGATGAAAGAATAACTTAATGAAAAGAGTCATTATTCCTATAGGGCAAATATAAAAGAAGCCCGGATCCTAATTGAATAATTTCATCAAATTACTTTTGCCAAGTCCGAAAGAGAATAATCGTAGGAAGTATACGTCGAGTTGCGAGACTCAAAGCTTTTCAATTAATATGTGGCGACTAGTTGGTTTTCTAATTTTGTCGAGTTATAACTTGATAATGGTTCACATGAGGATTTAAGATAGGAATTTTAACATCGTGTCGTTTAGCTTCTGCACTACGATATCATGTGTAAATGGCTTAATTATGTAATTGCTTACGCCAAGGGTAAGGGCCTTAATGATGATATCTCTTTCATTCTCAGTAGAAATAAGTAAAAAAGGAGTATTCTTAAGAGAGCTGTGACCTCTTACTTTTTCAAGTAATTCAATCCCAGTCATTTTAGGCATATTTATATTAGAAAGAATTAATTGATACTGTTCATTGACACTAGCTTCTGATTCAATTTTTTCTAATGCCTGTTCACCATCTCTCGCTTCAGATATGTTAAAAAAGCCTAAGCTTCTGAGAATTTTAATCAGCTCGGCTCTTAGTTGATCCATATCGTCAATTACAAGTATTTTTAAATCGATTGGGATTTTTACATTTCTTTGTTCAGTCATAGAACTATTTAAAAATAGTTTTAGAAAAAATACAAACTTAAAAAAGAGGAAATTTTTTTCAATATACAATGGATACCAAATTTATCGAGTAATGAAGACACATAATGCCTATCTTTTCATAGGTTATGATAAATACGAAAATATGTTTATGCAGAATGTAATAAAGTTATTAGTGATGTTTTCACTCTCTTTCAGTAATATAAATGCTGGTGAAATAATTAGTTACTCTAAAAAAAGAGCCATTAAAATATATAAACGTTTAAAAGCTGAAAAGAAAAAACCAAAAGCAATTGTAAAAAAGGAGAAGAGAACTTTATACATTGTTATCGATGAAAATAAGAAGAAGATTAGAACCTTCCTAACGAAAGAGACTGCTGAAGATTTTGCATCTCTGATACCTGGTTTTTTTGTAAAAAAAATACGTCCTATACTAAAAAAGTATCACATTATTTACACTGATAATTCAGAGAAAGAAGTTGAAATTGAGGAAGAAGAGTCACATCTAGACTTTGAATTCCTTCCTTTTAAGTTTAGAGGTGTAAATTCAAATAACTATGTTCATAGTGATTATGATGGAAATTATATGAATTTCTCTAAAGGATTTGAGATGTATAAAGGAAAGTTTTCCTTTAAAGCTCAGCTCCAATATGAAAGCTACGATATTGATGGTGAGGGAGATTATGATCGTCTCTATCCATATGAACTTATGCTTACCTATGCTAACAAGGGACTTGAAGTCAACATAGGACCTCAGATTCGAGTTTGGGGTGTATTTGATGAACTGTCTGAGTTAGACGTCATTACATTAAAGAATACAAGTCGAGCATTCTTTGATGATGGAGTTAATCTAAGAAGGCCAACTAATCTTCTTCATTTACAAAAATATTTTGGTGATGATAAACTTGAAGGTTTTATAAACGTACCGATGTACAGTGGATATTTTTCTGACGTAAAGAATCGATATTTTGGAGTTGATGTCTCTGAGGGGCGACTCCGTGGAGGAAGTTTACCTGCGGCATTTCAAGCTGTGCTACCTCTTGTGTCGATAAAAAATGAAGACAGAGATGAATTAGGATTTGGCTTTAGATACTCAACGACTTTAGGTTCGACAGATTTGCAATTTATTTTTTCTCAAATGCAAAGTGATGTACCATCTTTTGTTGCGACAGAAAATTTTTTACAAGGTGTCAGATTGAATACGTTAGGCGCAGATGTGTTAGCAAGTGGTATAAATATCAAATACTTCAGTGTCGCAACTTTTGGTTTCGCAGCGACTAAGCAATTTGGAGACTTATTATTTAAAACAGAGTTGGCTTATAAGACAGGTGTGATTGCCTTAACAGAAAGCTTTGAAAATGAAGAACTTAGCAAAATATCGACTAACTTTGGTGGAGAATATGAGCTAAACAGTATTAATAGCACACTTCGTTTTCAAGTTAATTCACAATTATTACAAAATCAGAATCAATTATTAATAGATGATGCATCTCATTCTCTCGTTGGAGAATTTGTTAAGCCCTTTATGGGTGAAAAGCTTGAAGCTAAATTGAGATATGCAGTAGAGCTAGAGGAAAGTGGATACTTTCTCTCTCCAAGTTTAAAATATGAGATTAGTGATGAGGTTTCCGCTTCTTTAAAGATCTTCTTATTCGATGGAGATGAAGAATCAGACTTTGGTTATCATTCAAAAGATGATTTGATTGATTTAGAAATAAATATTGCAATATGAAGTAGGACTTACAATGAATAGAAAATATTTTAGCTTGATTTTCTTTTTCTTAATGCTTGTGGGAACAGGTCCCCTTGTTATGAAAATGAACGTCTCAAATATTCCAAATACCTACTTGCCTCCAGAAATGGAAAGTAGAATATTGAATGATGAAATCAGGGACAAGTTTGGCACTGATGAATTAATTTTGATTGTTTTCAAAGACCAAAATCTGAGAGATGTTGAAAACTTGAAAAAATATGAGTCTCTGTTTAAAGAACTAAAGAAGTTTAAGGAAGTTAAAGACTTAACTAGTTTGTTTAATTATGAACATATTAAAGCAAATGAAGATGGATTTGAAGTCGTTGATATTCTTGATTTGAAGAAGATTAATCAATTCGAAACCAATTTAATGCGCGATAAAAATGTTTTTGATTTTTTAATTAACAGAGATAGGAATATCTTAACAATGGTACTTGAACCCATAAATATTGATTCTTCAGTTGCTCGACTTCATTTAGAGACAAGAGTTTTGGATAAAATAGAAAGAAGTGGTCTTAAGGAGAATTTTTTTGGTTTAGGCGGTCAATTTGTAATCGATACTGCTCAATTTAGTGAAATGATGAGTATCATGCAAAAAACTATACCACTCACAACTTTAGTTGGTTTTATTATTCTGTATATACTTTTTAGTAACTTCAAAATTGCTGCTCTCTCTTTGCTTTGTAATGGAGTTGTCGTTCAGTTCTGTCTTTCTTTGTATTCGATAATTGGCTGGCCATATAATATGGTTTCATCAATGATTCCATCATTGATGATGGCTTTAAATATTGCATTTGTTGTACATTTATTAAATGCAATTAAAAAGTTTTCACACAAAGAAAGCCCAATTGACGAGGCATTAAAAGAGATAAAAAAGCCTTCTATGTATTCTGCAATTACTACTTCAATTGGACTCTTTGCTCTTTACTCTAGTCCTATTCCGCCAATCCGGAATATAGGAATCGTCGGAGGTGCTGGAGTACTTTTTTCTTATATAATAGTCTTCGAAATTCTTCCCTATATATTAATGTTGCTAAAAGATCCAAAGTTAAAATCACTAGGCTTTATTGAAGATTTCTTTTTTATTATTCTTGATAAAATTTTAAATCTAACCAAGTTTCATTATGGCAAAATTTGCATAATTAGTGTCGCTTTTCTTTTGTCACTTGTTCCACCAATCTATGAAGTTCAATCAGAAAGTAATTTATTTAAGTTTTTTGATGATGATCATATTGTTAATGTCGTTAATAGGGATTTTCAGAATAATTTTGTCGGAACAACTACTGTTGATGTGATATTTAAAAAAGAATCTATTCCAAATCTTCTTGATTCGAGTTATTTAAAGAAAATGATCGCTCTGCAAAGTGAACTTGAAGAACATGAAAATATAACTCGAGCTTTCTCTCATGCTGATGTTTTAGTAGAGCTTCATAAAGCATTTAATAATGACTATGTAAAGGAAGTTGTTCCTAGTGATAATGATTTAATTGATCAGTATACTCTAATCTATGATGGGAACGACCTTTATGACTTTTTTTCGCGTGATGGTAAAATAGCTCGAATGAATTTAGCTTTGAATGTGCAAGGTGCAAATGAAATTGAGACAGTTCTTGATTTTGTGGAAAGTAAACTTAAGTCGTTTGAAATTCCTTATGCCTTAACTGGACAAGGAAAAATGATGTCTGATCAGGAAAATCTTCTTATTAGTGGTGTACTGAAGAGTCTAGGCTTAAGCCTTTTTATAATTTTTCTCCTTCTTGTAATTTTATGGCGATCTCCTCTAGATGCCTTAATTTCTATGGTACCCAATATATCACCCATTTTAGCAGGGTTCTCTTTTATGGGGATTTTAGGGATATGGCTAGATTTTGGAACAGCTATGATTGCTAGTATTACTGTTGGTATTGCAGTAGATGATACAATTCATGTCTTTCACTCTATAAAATCAAAAATTAAAAATGGTATTCATATTGATCAAGCTATCAAAGAAACATATGAGGTCGCGGGAACAGCGATAATAATGACGACAATCATTCTCTCTTCTCAGTTCTCAATGTTGTGTTTGTCTTCATTCAAACCACTCACAAATTTTGGCTTTCTAACTTCAATTGGTCTTGTGTTTGCACTTGTTTATGATTTGTTTTTCTTACCTTCTTTTGTGAAGTTCCTGGTTATTAATAAGCCTATTTTGTTGGGGCTTAAAAACTTAGAGGGAAGACATGGTAACTAATGAAGTTCTCGATATGCTTCTTGGTGTTTTGCGCTTAGGTACAAGTGCTTTAAACATACAATCATTACGATTAAAATATTAAGAGAATAAATTTTCCTTATATGCGATGTGCGAAAATTCGTTGAGCTGTTGATATGTGATAGTTTAGATATCACGAGAAATAATGTAGTTCTTAATCGATATACAGGAATCTATTTTGTTATTTTTATTACAAACAAGTTGTGAATTTTAAAAAAAACTCAAGAGACGTAATTAAGATACGTAAGCATGTATCCTCACGCTGAGTGAGTAGATTTTATTGGTGTTTAAAATAACCTTATAGCTTAGGCTGCTTCCTTGATTGTTTTAAAATAATACTTCTCTTCGATATAGCTGATAAAGTTATCCCATTCAATATTCGGTTCAATAATGACTTGTATGAACTCGGTGTCTATTTGCACTCTTCCTTTTATTATAAGGGATTCATTACGAGAGATATTTAGCTTTAATATACATTCGTCATTTTCTGTACTGATTGTTTGATTGTATATTTTACCAAAGATCATTGATCTACTGACAGCATTAGTTTCAAGCTGAGTAACTTTCTCTCCTATGATTAGATCTGCATTGCAAAATATAAAATATTTCTTAATGGTATTTGTGAGTTTAAGATTGCGATAATGTTCAAAATGATAAGCTTCTCTGATGAAGTAGACATCTTCTGTTGACATTTTTGTATGACTTGATGTTTGTTGCTCAAAAAAATATTCAAGTAGTGAAGGGGAGAGAACCCTTCCCAGAGCACAGTAGTACTTACTTTGAGGGAAGATGTAGCTTTTGCTAAAGTCTTTAAGTTGTTCTTCTATTTTTTTAAAAAAGTTTGAGTTCTTTTTATACTGAGGTTTGTAAAAGTTTAGGTCAAGCCATAGACATTGAACAGAAGCGTTGTTTGTAAACTTATCTTTTCTTAGTGTTTTATCGAGATATTTAAAATTAAATAGAGCACGATAGAATACTGCTACAACAGGATTTATAGAAATAACAAAAAATCTAATTCCCAAATATTTGTATGAATATTCTTTTAAAAATTGAATCATCGGAAGAGTGTGCGTTTTCGCAATTCTGCTGTAGTTTTTACTAACTGCAAGAGATGAGATTTCACCAGTTTTTCCTGTTGATTTTAAATGGTCAATATTCCACACTGATTCAAGAGGAAGTTTGTAGCGGTTAGATGTAATTACACTTAACGCAGCAATAACTTCCTCATTTTGTTTAAGGATAATGGTCGCACTTGTTGGAAGGAGATGATACTTATTGACTCCTATATGTGACTCTTTTATGTCTGCAAGTTCACATTCTTCATAAGACTCTTGAACGAGTTTGAACGCTTGCTCTAGCTCATCCTGTGTCTCTGCAACCTTAATTGATATACTATCTTTGATCACTGGATTAATATCAATATCTTTCCTTATGAGGGGATAGGTCATAAGGTCGGGAAAATAACGAAAGAAAAATTGCTGTACTCTGTTCAGCTTTTTTAAACTAAGCATAATGTTGGTATCGGCAGACTCACTGTTATACTTGATGCTTTTTGTCTTCTTTTTTAAAGATTCTTAAAAGTCTAAAGATTTCAGATTGTTATCGATCATTTGTTTGATTTGAGAAAAATAGAGTCGATAAGTGAATCAAATCCACCATCTTTATCTTTTTTCTCTTCATTTCTCTTCCTTTAATCTTCGTCACTACTCTTGAGGTAGTTTTTATTGAGGCAGGCTTATTCATTCTAGTCATACTAAGAACTGGATAAGATGTTGATGTAATTTCATTGTTTTCTTTTGATATAACTTTATGTACGTGTACTTTTGATCATACGCCATTTTTATATTCGAAGTAGATGCCTCAATTATTTTAGTCTCACTAAAATTAGCATCTCTCGAAAAGATAACTTTAAACTGATCCATTAAATTGGTGTCAGTTAGCATTTCAAAAATGAATTTTCTCCTT
>CAWUIU010000160.1:0-7697 GCA_963922285.1 uncultured Oligoflexia bacterium
CACAATAAAAGATATCGGATACAAGGCCGAGGCTTGTGCCATTTGCCAAGCATCTTCATCTCTCGTTAGAGAAACATTAGTTGGAGAGAATGTGGATGCTGCTGTGCGCAAGGCGGAGCTATTTGAAAATACCATCGCAAATTCTGAAAAGTCAGCTTGGCCGAAAGAAATTGTCGATTTTCAGTGCTTTGAGCACCTTCGAGTCATGCCCTCAAGGCGTATCTGTGCTATTTTACCGTGGGTTGCGATAAAATCCGCACTTAAGAATATGGAAGAATAATGATTGAAGTAAGTGAAGCGTTTAAGCTTGTTAATGAGAATATGATTGATTTTGGTACCGAGCGTGCTGATCTTTCTAATCTTGCAGGACATCGAATCGCAGAAGATATTCTCACTGACCGTGAATACCCACCATTTCATCGTGTGATGATGGATGGTATCGCTGTCTCTCATGAATCTTATCAAGCAGGTCGACGTGAGTTTAAAATTCAGGGGATTTGTCCAGCTGGTGAACCTCAGAAAAGCTTAACTGACCAAGACGAGTGTCTTGAAGTGATGACTGGTGCTCCTCTACCTAACGGTGCGAGTCTTGTTATTCCTTACGAAAATACAAGAATTGAAAATGGTATTGCTTCTGTTAATGATGAAGAACGTGCTCATATGCAAAACGTTCACTTACAAGGTAGTGATAATAAAAAAGGTGATCTGGTTCTAGCATCAGGGAAGAAACTTAATGGACCTCTGTGGGGAATTTTAACTTCACTAGGTGTTAGCGCGCCAAAAATTAAAAGAGAACCACGAATCAATATTATTTCAACTGGAGACGAGTTAGTTGCACCAGATGAAACACCAAAAGCTCATCAAATTAGAAGATCAAATGCGTATGCTCTTAAAGCATCACTGAATGCCTTTGGATATCATAATGTTACTCTTTCACACCTTGATGATAAGAGGGAAGAAATTGAAGCTCATTTTACTAATTCAGTAAAAGAGAATGACATCCTGATTTATTCAGGGGGAGTTTCTAAAGGTAAGTTTGATTTTCTACCAAGCACTTGGGAAAAGATGGGTGTTGAAAAGATATTTCATCGAGTTTCGCAAAGACCTGGGAAACCATTATGGTTTGGAGTTGATAAGCAGAATCAAAGTGTGATTTTTGGTCTTCCTGGAAATCCGGTTTCAAGTCTTGTTTGTCTCCATAAGTACTTCCTACAAAATCGACCAATTTATGCTCGTCTTTCTGAGGACGTTGTATTTAAAAAAGACCTCACTTATTTTCTCGCTTCTCGTGTGGAGTTTAATGAAGAGGGGAATGTTCTAGCTATACCAGTCGCTATTAAGAACTCAGGAGAGTTTAGTGCTCTGGCTGAAAGTGATGGTTTTATTGAGCTTACAAAAGATAAGAAAGTGGACAATGTCTTTAAGGCCGGTGAAGTTTTTAAATTTCACTACTGGAGACCTCTCTAATGGAGAAAAAAAGCCTCGTTGACACTTATCAAAGACGTCTTAGAAAACTTCGTGTCTCACTTACCGATAAGTGTAATTTACGCTGTCATTACTGTATGCCAGTTGATGCAACTTTTATGGAGGAGAGTAAGTATCTCAGCCCTGATGAGTATTACAATATCGTCGAAGAATTATGTGATTATGGATTAGAAGAGATTCGCCTGACGGGAGGAGAACCTCTTTTAAGAAAGAGCTTTTCTGAAATTGTAACCAAGCTCTCAAGTCTGCCGCTAAAAAAGATTGGTATGACAACAAATGCAATTCTCCTTGATCGCTATCTTGATGTATTAAAAGATAGCAAGGTAAGGAGCCTAAATATTAGTCTTGATAGTCTTGATGCAGATAATTTTAGAAAAATTACCATTGGTAAGAACTTTGGGAAGGTTATTGATAACATTGATCTGGCCATAAAGAATGGTTTTCATGTGAAGGTCAATGTTGTTGCGATGAAGGGTATTAATGATCATGAGTTAATGGACTTTGTTGATTACTCAGCTGATCGTGGCATCGAAATTCGCTTCTTAGAAGTTATGAGAATTGGTCATGCTTTAAGTGAACAGAATAAGCAATTCATCAGTGCCAGAGAAATGACTCGTGAACTTGAAACAAAGTATTCACTAGAAAAAGTTGGACAAGAAATTGATTCAACCTCGTATAATTTTAAATTAAATAATGGGGCACAAATTGGTTTTATCGCATCTGAGTCTGAACCTTTTTGTGGACACTGCTCAAGATGGCGCCTATCTGCAGATGGGCAGTTATTAGCCTGCTTATTAAAAACAGATGGTCTCTCTATTAGGAATAAGACCAAATTGGAAAGAGAGAGTATCTACGGGCAGCTACTGGGAATGAAACCATATTTAAGACCAGCAGAAGTAACTCATCAAATGAACGGGATTGGAGGTTAGTGTGGCAAATGGACGTACACCCTTGACTCATATCGATCAAAATAATATGCCAACCATGGTTGATGTTTCGAATAAAGATACAACAACGAGAATGGCTAAGGCGCAATCAATCATCCAACTACCAGATGAATTAAGAGATTATATCAGTGGTGATGAAGTGGTGGTTAAAAAAGGACCAGTCTTTCAAACCGCTATCATTGCAGGAACAATGGCCGTGAAGAAGACTCATGAAATCATTCCCTTCTGTCATCAAATTCCTGTGGAGTCTTGTAAGTTTAATATTGAAATACTTCCTGACTTGAAAATTAAAATTGATTGTACAGTAAAGACCTCTTTTAAAACAGGCGTTGAGATGGAGGCTCTCTACGGTGCGAGTGCTGCGGCTCTAACCATTTATGATATGTGTAAGGCCGTTTCACATAAAATTGAAATTCTCGAAACAAAGCTTCTCAGCAAGAGTGGTGGAAAGAGAGATATTAATTTGGAAGCGTAATGAGTCATTCTAAAAAAGTAAATATTAAGTACTTTGCTCTTCTTAGAGATCAAGCGAAGGTTGAAAGTGAAATTCACGAATCGACCTGTAAGACATATTCTGAACTTTATGAAGAGTTGAAAAATATCCATGGTTTTTCCCTCGATTCAAGTATGATTCAAATTGCTGTGAACGATGAGTTTATCGACAAGAATTCGACCATTGAAGATGGGGCCAAGGTTGTTTTTATTCCACCAGTAACTGGAGGCTAAATGTTTAGCATTAGTAGCGAAAAAATTAATCGTGAGACATTTATTGGAGAAGTTGAAAATGATCAGGCCGGTTGTATCGTTCTCTTTGAGGGCTGGGTCAGAAATCATAATGAAGGAGAAAGTGTTGAGTCTCTTGAATATCAGGTGTATCAAGAACTTGCTATAAAGGAAGGACAAAAGATCCTCGATGAAGCTCTTGATAAATTTAATATTCATACTGTCTCTTGTGTTCATCGTGAGGGACATCTACAGATTGGTGATATTGCCATCCTGATTGCCATTAGTGCGTCTCACCGTGATGATGCTTACCGCGCTTCTCGCTACGTTATTGATGAAGTTAAATTACGAGTGCCAATTTGGAAGAAGGAGCACTACACAGACAGAGAGACAGAATGGCTTTCTTGTACAGGCTCAGCTCACCATGTGCACTTCAGTGAAGAAGAGTATTATCAAAAGCAATCTCGTCTTGTGGATCAAGAAAAATTAAAACAAGCGAGGGCTCTCGTTATAGGGGCCGGTGGTCTTGGGTGTCCCGTGCTTATGGGTCTTGTTAGTGCTGGTGTTGGTCATATTGAAATCGTCGATTTTGATAAAATTGAAATAACGAATATTCATCGCCAGGCCCTTTTTTCTCCAAACCTCGTTGGGGAGAAAAAAGCTGTTGTTGCCAAAAATCGTATGACGGATTTAAACCCAAATATTAGTGTGATCTCCCATGATACCTATGTGGATGAAGAAAATATTCTTGATCTCATTCAAAATATGAATGTTGTCGTCGATTGTACGGACAATATGCGTACCAAGTATCTTATTCATGATGCTTGTTTTAAAACAAAGACGAAGCTTGTTTCCGCGAGTATTTTTCAATACGAAGGTCAGCTAAGAACTTTTGATCCTAAAAAGAAGAGCGGTTGTCTTCGCTGTATGAATGATGAAGTGCCAGACGATTCTAAAATTGGAAATTGTAATGACTTTGGAGTTCTTGGTGCTGCCGTCAATGCTCTTGGTTCACTGCAAGCTCTCGAGGTTATTAGGCTCATTGAAAAAGGTGTGAATAACTCTTTAGCCCAAACAATTTTCTTTAATCTCTCTGAGCTTTCGCAAATGAAATTAAAGAATCAGAAAAAAGAAAATTGCCCATGTTGCAAAGGAAGTATTGAATTCGCTCATAATGAATACGAAGTCTCAACAAGTTTGCTTAATCTGGATTCTGTAAAACTCGTTGATATAAGAGAATTATCTGATGAGGATCTTAATCAATTTACTGATAAAGAAGAACAAATTGTTTTCTATTGTCATAAGGGTAATCGCAGTAGGCGAGTCGTTAAAGAAATGTGGGAGAAGGGGCATAAGAATGTACTCTCTCTAAAGGGTGGAGCTTGCTCGCTCTAAGTGTCGCCTTCTTGGTCATATCATTCTTCTACTCGATGGTAGGATTCGGTGGTGGAAGTTCATACACGGCCATGCTTGGAATATCTGGAATTGATTATTCAGTGATTCCAAAAATTTCTTTGATTTGTAATTTACTTGTGGTCGCTGGTGGAAGCTTACAGTTTTTTAAGAGTGGTCACTTAAAGAAAGATATTGTCTTACCGTTTGTGCTAAGCTCTGTTCCCATGTCATTCTTGGGTGGTAGTTTTCGTCTCTCTGAAAAAGCCTTCTATCTTATTTTAGGTGTTAGCCTCCTTCTTTGTGGCCTAAGGATTCTCTTTATACGGGTTAAAGAAGCCAATGAGATAAAAAGACCTACATTTGCTGTGGCAAGTTTCACCGGTGGGCTGCTAGGAGCTCTGGCCGGAATGGTTGGCATTGGCGGAGGAATCTTTCTATCTCCGATAATTATGAATATGGGCTGGGCCAGATCAAAAGAATCTGCTGCGGTGGCAAGCGTCTTTATCTTATTGAATTCACTGTCTGGCCTAGCGGGTCAATTTTATAAGAATACGACTTTTGTGGATGGGATGAGCTTTTTACCCCTGTTTATCGCTGTCATAATTGGCGGACAAATTGGTTCAAGGCTCGGGACAAATCCTGTGGTATCATATAAAGTAATACAAAGAGGAACAGCGATTTTGACACTTTTTATAAGTGCGCGTCTTCTTTATCAACAATTAGGATAGTGAGATAATAGTTTAGGAGGTCATATATGTTTGGTTTAGGTGGAGCAGAATTAGCCGTTATTGGTGTTGTCGCTTTATTATTTCTTGGGCCTAAGAAGATTCCTGAGCTTGCCAAAGGACTTGGAAAAAGTTTAACAAGCTTTAAAAAAGGAATGAATGAAGAGCTTGAAGAAGGCGAGAAAGAAAAAATCGAAAAGAAAGAATCGTAATCGTTTAAATAAAAAGCCTACAGATCTGTAGGCTTTTTCATTATTTTAATTTCATTAATAATCTTATTTGTTCTCAACGACAACAAGTCCACCTTTTCCCATCGCAAAGTAGAGATAATTTGAGACAGGAATAACCTCTTCAAGTTTTCCTGGCCAATATGAGTATCCATTAAAATCAGGTCTCTTTTTTCCTTCGATAAATTCAAAAGTTCCGTGAGATTTATCACTTCGTTTGTTACCTATTTTTAATGTATATAACGTATTTCCAATTACTTTTTGACGGTAATGAGTAAATTGACCATATGAATGACTATTCTTGAATGTCTTTATCTCTCTTTTGGTCATATCATACATTGCGCCAAAGTATCCTACTTCGAGAAGATTTATGTAGATCATATTATTGTGAAATCCGATACGTTTAATATCATATGGAAAAGTAACTTCATCAACTAAGTTGAAATCTTCAGGATTGCTAATGTCATATTTGTAGAGTTTGTTATTCTTTGTCGTATAAAGAAAATTGTCTTTCATTTGACTGATCTTTCCTATTGGAGCGTCATCAATTTCTTCGAGAGTTACTTCATCATTTATAAAATTGAGGTAGTAGTAATAGCTTCGGCTTTGGTAGTAATTACCTTCAATTCTATTGAATACAATTCGATTACCAATCTTTTGAATACTTTGTAAGAAGTCCATTCCTGAATATGTAAATTGATGATTAAATACTTCTTTGAGGCTATCGTCGCTATTGACATCAAATGCACAGATATTATTTGGGCCAAATAAGAATAGCTTGTTTTGATCAGTAAAAAGTTCTGTTGCAGGACAATTAACTTCATTTCTTTTTAGAAATTGTGGAGAAGATGGGTCTTGAATATTGTAAATATCAATGACGTTATACCAATGGTTTCCACTAATAACGAAGAGTCTTTCTTCTTTAGCAAAGATACTTTTGACACCATAAGTATCATCTGGAGTAATAACGTAATTTAAGTCGCCTTCAACTTTTATATCACTAAAAGCATTAAATGAAATTCCCATCGACAGCATAAAACATAGAATAAACTTGAGTGAACTCATTGAACTTCTCCTTAAGTATTGTTGATTAATTTTAGTATAGTCTAGGAAGCTCCATCGCTTATAGATAGGCAATGTAAGTTTTGTTGACAGTAAATTTCTTAATATGTCAGATCCTTATTTCATATTCCATAATTTCAGTACTTTATTAGGAAGAAACAAGATAAAGGCTTTTTTGATAAAATAAGTTTATGATAATGATTTAAAAATATAATTTTATTTATGATAGAAGTAAGCATACATTAGCCTCCGTAAGAGGGAGGGGTTATGAAAAAGATCTTATTTATTTTGTCAATGTTAGTCGTCAATAGAATATCAGCACAGGACTTGAATGTTACATGTGTGCAAGCAGCTGGCTACTATGCGAATATTTCCATTCAAGAGCAGAGTGATTCATATATTGTAAAAGCTCAACAGGGTTTTGCTTATTCAATTGCAAATAACCTTTCATTACCAGAATCTCATTTAATGTTAATTAAATTTCAAAAGTCTCAATGCAAGTCTGGTGTTACCCAGAATATTCAATGTGAAGCTTCGAGCTATGATGTTCTCTTCTCTTACTTTGATATTAAGAATCATATTATCAAGCTTGAGTCTGTGAGCTTGTCATTTAAAGAAATAAAGAAGGATAAGTTTTCAGTGAATCTTTCAGCTACACATAACGATCTAAATGCTCAGGTTCAGAAAGACTTTGTCTCTTTTGATATTGGCGAAGGCTGTTTCTTTAATCATTAATTTTTAGGAGTTTGTATGAAAAAATTATTATCAGTATCAATTGTGTTATTATCGAATAATTCTTATGCCGATTATGAAAAAATTTACTGCAATGCTTATCCAAAAACAGTGAGTGTATCTATAAGTTTAGATATAAATAGTGAAGTAGAGCAAGGTCGTGCACAATTCAATTTTCGATAAGCTGACTTTCATGAATGCAAGGTAACTTATAACGCTCAAGGTGTACTAACGGAACTAGCTTGTTCTGGTATCTGGGATGGACCATTTGATAATTACGGTTCTTACTTCTCATTAAAGAGGACGAAGAATGGAATGTATGAAGGTGGATTAACGGCACCAAATGCATTTTTTAAAATGGGTTGTGTTGTAACTCGCTAGGTTACTGTTCTTTTAGAATC
>CAWUIU010000161.1:0-7629 GCA_963922285.1 uncultured Oligoflexia bacterium
TTTTGTGTATTAGTTCGCCCCATTGGCTCTCTTGGCCCCATCAATGAATAAGTGATAAAGCACCACGATATTATACCTACAATAGCTAGTGCCCACTTTCCAATATTCAGGATTCCTGTCTGGGTGTTAACAGTAGGAGGGAGTTGAATTTCACTTTTTTTAAACACTTTAAAGTAATCAATAAGCCAAAAAAGCATACCAGCTATACCAAAATAAATTGCTTGCCTGTCAAAGAATTCCATATTTTCAAGCATTCTTTATTTCCTCACACTCTTGTATAAGATTTTTGACCTTATCTATTTCAGCTTCAGACACAAATGGTTTATATTGTATTTCATTAATTGTATTTAGAATTTCTTTTATCGATGGCGCCTTTAATTCAATATAGCTTCCCCATTCCGCTCTATTTTTATAAATTTCCTCTATGTCTTTCCTAGTTTCTACTTTTGTAAAACAAGATAATACTTTATTTTTAATTTCTAACTTTTCTTTTTTTATTTTCTTTTTACGATAAAAAATTATTGCGAAATACATTAATATGCAAAGTATAAATAGCGAAGCACCTATTAGAACACTTGAATTTAAATTCTTTGTATCAAGCTCATTCTCAAACACAAATACATTTTGTAACTGTTCCTTTTCAGGGATTGTACTAGGCCCGATGTATTGAATGTAAACAACCCTTCCTGCAATTTGATAACGTAAAACTGGTGAACTTTTAAATGCACTTGTAAGAGTAAGATCAAATTCAACAACTAAAGCCTCAGGATTGTTTTTAGAGTATTTTGCGGATTTCACCTTACTTACAAAGAAATACTTTAAGAACTCCTTTTCTTCTAGTGAATTTTTATATTCCTTTACATTCACACCTGTGAGTGGCCATATTGTTAAACGACCAGTTCTTGTATCCCCTTCTTTCCAAATAGAACTTTCAAGAATTTCTAAATTTCCACTTAAGCCAAATGCTTGAAGACTAAAAATAGTTATTAAGGCGAAGACATATAATCTCACAGCATCTCCTTAACAAAGTCTTCCAGATATCTTTTCTCAAGAAAAAGATCTTTTACACGTAACTCTTCCTCTGTCTTTTTAAGAACACTACTATTTGTTCTAACTCGAACATTACCTAAACTCTTACCTTGAAAATCACGAGTTTTGATGGAATAAACAAAGTCATCTGCATAATCTAAGGGGATAAGGAACCTAAATGCATGAACATGTTTTCTTAGAATAATTTTTTTCAGGTCTTCACCATGTAAAAAATCATAAAAATCACTAAGTATTACTAGTTCTTTTTTTCGATAAAATTCATTCACTAGTTTTTTGTTATAATCAGAGTCCTTGGTGTTTCTAGAGTAGGAATGATTAACCTTTCCGTTGCTATCTAAAATCTCTAGCCTACGAAGAGTATCGACTAAGGCAACAATACCAATTTCGCCATTCTTTTTTTGCACTCGATGAATCGTTGATCCATCACATATAACAGTTTGTACAAAATCATTTGTTATTGCAGAAAGTAAATACAATAAGCACGCTATTTCAATAGCACCTTCAAGCTTTGTCTTTCCATCAACTCCCATAAACATACCCTGACTGCAGTCCAAAAGAATTGTGATTTCAACATTTCGTTCTTCTTCGAATGTTTTAATATATGGATGACTAGTTTTAGCGAGCATCTTCCAGTCGATAAATCTAACATCGTCACCATGAGTGTATACTTGATGTTCTTTAAATTTCAGACCGGTCCCTTTAAAATGAGATTTAAGCATTCCAATAGAGAAAGAGTTTGCATTACGAAACAAACTCCCCTTTATATTTGAGACTATTTTACGAACTTCTGTAGTATCCATTATATTAATTTATTTGCAATTTTCAGAGAAATATCTCTAGAATTAGCTCCATCAATACTTGCTTCATAAGTTAACAAAACTCTATGTCCAAGAACAGATGGTACTACTTTTAATATTTCATCTGGCGACACAAAGTCCTTACCACCCATAAAGGCCATGAACTTGCCTAACTTCTGCAACCATATAGCGGCACGAGGAGAGGCTCCAACTTCTACTAACCCTTTAAAGTCTGGAGAGAAATATTCATCTCCTGGTCTTGTTCCTCTGACGATCCTGATTATCAATTCTTTTATTTTTTGATCAACATGTACTTTATCAACTTCTTCCCTGATACTAAGAATATCGTCTGTTGACATCATTGACTCTAAATTTTTTGTTCCTTTCTCTTTAAGATCTAGAATTTCAAGTTCAGCATCGAAGTCTGGATATTCGACCTTAACCTTCATCATAAAACGATCGAGTTGAGCTTCAGGTAGTGGATATGTCCCTTCCTGCTCAATTGGGTTTTGTGTCGCTAAGACAACAAAAGGACTAGATAGCTTATGTGTATTATCTCCAATTGTTACCTGCTTTTCAGCCATAGCCTCTAATAAGGCTGCTTGCACCTTTGCAGGAGAACGATTTATCTCATCTGCTAAAAGTAATTGAGTAAAAATTGGTCCAAACTTTGTTGTAAACTCTTCTCTTTGCTGTGAGTAGACCATAGTACCAACCAAGTCACTCGGCAAAAGATCCGGAGTAAATTGAACTCTTTTAAATGTTAGATCACACAGTGTACTCATTGTTGATACACTGAGAGTTTTACCTAATCCAGGTAATCCTTCAATCAACAAGTGTCCTTCACAAACTAATGCCGCAACAATAGAGTCTAACAACTCATCCTGTCCGAAAATAACTTGTTTTGCTTCTTTTAGTAGTCCACCTACTTTATCTCTTAGTACCATTCTTACTCCACTAAATAGAATAAATATTTAATATAATTATTATTTGACTGTAATCCAATCATTGGATGATCTTGCCCCTGAAGTCCAATATCAACGAGTTGAATTCTCCTATTATTAAACGTTGCAGCCTTTTGAACTGACTTATCTAGCTCCTCAATACTCACATATTTTGTACAAGAGGCTGCTATAAAAATACCATTTTCATGTAATTTTCTAAGTGCATTCCTATGCAGCTTATCATAACCAACGATAGCGCTTTTTTTATTCTTTTCGCTTTTACTAAAAGCCGGTGGATCACTTATGATCAGATCAAACTGTTCATCATTCTTTTCTAAGAATTTGAAGACATCTGATCTTTCAAAACTATAATTTTGTGAGAAATTATTTAGCTTCATTGTTTGTTTAATATTTTCTTCCATATTTGCTTGATCGACTAAAGTCATATGCTCAACGTTAGATCTAAGGGCATGAAGACTCCAACTTCCCAAATAACAAAACAAATCAAGACCCCTCTCAATTTTTCGGTTTAGATTAGAAAGCATCGTCTCCATTTTCAATCTATTATTCCTATGATCATAATAATAACCATTTTTTTGAACTTGCTCTTTCTTCAGCAAATAGCGAAAACCAGACTCTTCAATTTCCAACTCCTCAGGCAACTCATCTAAATTGTAATTTGGCAGCCCTTCAAAAGAACGATCTTTAGGATTATCCAAAATAACAACTTTTTTATCACAGATATCCAAAATACATTTACGCACAAATTCTCGGTGTAGATCAATCCCTGCTTTATTTATTTGCAAAATTATGACATTTTTGTATTCATCACAAATTATTCCAGGCAATCCATCCGCATCTCCATATATCAAACGAGAACCCTCATCTAAGTTCTTAAAATCCTTTCTTTTTTGAATAGCTTTTCTAATAAAGTAAGTAAGATAATTCTCTACAGAATCTTTGAATTCTGATAACACAACTATGCTCGTTCCCGATTTATGAAATGTATTTACAAAACCTAGCCTGACATCATTGAAGAACTTGAAACGACACCACTCTCCTGGAGCACATGACTTTAAAGACTCTTTGATGTCTTTTTCTTTTAAAAAAAGAACAGAATCTACTTTGGAAATAGATCTTTTCGAAGTAACACTAAATTCTTTCATTAATACTTTTTTCCCTGAAGTATATTTCGCGCTTTTCCTGTATTGATCACATAATTAGAGAATTTAATTTTTTTCTTACTAGAGTTAATAACTTTAACACCACTCATAAATTTTTCAGTCACATTCACTACCTCAGGAAGTCCAACATTGTTTTTTAGAGTGTATTCAATAGAAATATCCTTTACATTGGTAATTGAATTTGCCTTCTCTGAGATTTTTATTGCATCAGTAACGAATTTTCCATCCGACCAAGATTTTTTAGAATAATCAAACATAGTTTTTACACCAGTAAAGGTAGATTTACTTGTAATTGTATCCATTAAACCATTTCGATTAAAAGTAATACTCACATCTGTTAAATCACCATTTTTTTTAATCTTATTAAAACTCTGCTTGTCTTTGGAGTCTCTAGTGTAACGAAAACGTGCAAACTGAGTTACTAAGTCTTGAGCAAAGAGAAGATCGACATAGGGCTTAACACTTTGTCTCAAATTTGATCTAAGGACTTTAAAGCCCTTAGGCAAACCTTCAATATCAACACGATAACGATCAGGGAAATACCAATACACTCTAAAATAAACATCATCAATATTAGTAATCGTCGTACTTTTCTTAATCTTTTCTAGCATTCCCTCTACTCTTACATCAAACAGCACATCTTTTATTCTCCCCTTCAAAGGAGAATAAGATCGTATTTTATGCTCATCGAAAATCCCAGATTTTTCAGAGAATGCGTTATTGAATGAAAATAGGGCAACTAAAATTAAACCCAAAGAATACATCTTCATATATACCTCTTTGGACTATTTTAGATTTGAATGACAGTGTCACCAACCCATTGAAATTATTTCCTTCCAATTGACTCTTGGAAGAGATAGATGTTTCTCTTTTTTATAATTGACCAAACCACTTTTACCTTTAATACCTTTCAAGTTTGATACTTGAGTAAAAATAATTGGAATCACATCAGCTTGAAAGTCAGAGAAATCTGCCAAAATTGAAGCAAAAAGAGAATAAAGGTCCATTGAAAAAGAATGATCTCCCTTAATAAACAAATGAGAGCTCTTATATTCATCTAAATGCATCCATATATCTGACTTTTTTGCCCAGTCTTTTCTAATCCAATCATTAGCTTTCGAGTTTAGACCAATTGCAATTTGTAGATCTTCATATTTAAAGTATTTTACTTCGTTATTACCTGCACTAGACAAACTTATCTTATCAGACTTTTGCTTATTCCATACAGGATGAATAATTTTTTGTTCAACAACCTGATCTTGAGCTCCCGAAAGCTTTGCCTTTTCACTTTTAAGCCTTTCTTTTAAGACCTGCTCTCCAATCTTTAACTTCTTCACTTTTCGAAAAAGCTTATCTCTTCTTTGAAAATGAGTATCTTCTCTATCAAATTTACATTTAATGCCGTTCCATTTAAATTTAAGCTGGCTTAAGTCTAACTGATCTTGCACTAATAAATTCTGAAGCTCTGCCCATTTTTGACAAACTCTTAGATCTTTTTCAATGAGCATGACTTTCCGTTCAGACTTTTTAACTGTCTTACTCTTAAGCGCTCCTCCTTTAAAAACTTCTACAGCTAAAAGATTATAGTCTGTTAATTTAGGAGGTCTTATTTCTAACTTCTTTCGACCGAGACTATCAAAAATAGAAAATGATGACTCTTGAACTTCCTCTATTCTTAAGTTTTCCCATGGACTAAATTTCATCCAGGATTTTTTCGATTTGTCCCACCACAAATGAGAAAAGTGTAATTTTCTGCCATACCAAGCAAGATAGATATGTATACGACCAATGAATTTAATGCAGACTGATCGATCGAGCTCATCTACGACAATATCTTCTATAGCTTTACCTCTAATATTTGATCTTAGATATTCAAGCAGTCTATCTTTTACGATACGATACGGTGATGGAACCGGCTCATCCATAAGCCAAACACCACATGCATCAGCCCCTCTTCCGATGACCAACTGTATAGTTTTCCCTGGAACCCTGATTGCAAGACTTAGCAGTTTTCCACTAGAATATATCTTTTGGACTTTTCCAAAACGCCACTCGTCATTTATGATAAATTGTGATTTTATATTATCGACAGAATTTGATAAATCGGAGTAGCTTAAGCTCAACATGGATATCTCAATTTTAAAAAATACATTAACTAATATAGATTGGCAGCCAATAGCTAAAGAGATTGGCTCAAATGCCTTCTTTTATTATACACGAGAAAAACTAGAAAATAATCCAGATATTTTTACTGAAGATTCTCTTTTTGAACATTATTCATTACAGAAATTGTTTATCAATCATATTAATGACGGAAAGGATCTGAGATCAACATTCTTTGATTATTTAGTAGATTCAGAAGAAAATCATCGTTTCATCAATACGATTACCAAAGGTTTTGTCGGAGACTTCAAACAACTCAATTTCATTTGTAATTTGTTTGAAAACTTCTATGGACTCAAAGACTTCTTCAAGGACCCATATAGGGAACAAATTATTGAAGTTATAAACTCTTCTCAACAGCTTAAATCAAAGTTTATAAAACCATTTCGTCAGTTTGCTAAGCCTGATGGCCAAGTTCAACTTGAAAGACACCCAAAGCTAAAAAAACTAATCGAAGAAAGAAATAGTCTCGAAACATCAATTCGAACAACTATCAATTACATACTAAAATCAGAAGAACTGCAAAAAAGATTACAATTTGATACTTTTGATATTGTTAATGATCGATACGTTATTCCAATTAGAAGTGACTCTTACAAAAGTGATCTTGGACTTATAATCTCAAGGTCAACGACGGGACATACTCTTTTTATAGAACCAAAAGAAATACGTTCCTTATGTAACAAGAGAATGGAAATCATTTCTAAAATTGATGAAGTAATTAATGAAATTTGTACCATTTTTACAAATATCATTCTTACAAATATTGATATTGTCCACAAAGTTTATTTCCAAACTTTAAAATGGGATTATATTTTAGCCCAGTCATACTTTGCAACCATCAAAGATTTATGCCAGCCTGAAATTACCAGTGGAATTATTGATATTTCAGGATTTTTTCATCCAATGATTACTGGGTGTATCGAAAATGACTTAAATATCAACTTTAACCAACGTGGCTTAATTATCTCAGGACCTAACACTGGTGGTAAAACTGTTGCAATAAAGTCAATAATTCTCACCCATATATTTATGAAGCTCGGTTTCTTTGTTCCAGCAAGGGAAGCTAAAATACCACTAATGAATGATATCTTTTACTTTGATAGTGATTATCAAAATATAGAGGATGGACTAAGTTCATTTGCTGGTGAAACTCACGCTATTTTAGACATGGTATCTAAAATATCTGAAAACTCCTTAATCGCGGCGGACGAAATATTTAATTCGACAGCTTCGGATGAAGCCTCTTCATTAGCGATATCGATCATCGAATATTTAACACAAGCTAAAAACTCTAAGGTTTTGATATCTACTCACCATCAACTGCTAAAAACACAGATGCAAGACAGACCAGACTTTGTTTCGGCACATGTTGGCTTTGAATTCAGTACCAATCAACCGACATATAGACTTATTACAGGAACCCCAGGTTCCTCTATGGCCCTAAAGATTTTTAAAAATATTTCTGCCGACTATAATATATCTAGTGAA
>CAWUIU010000162.1:0-7617 GCA_963922285.1 uncultured Oligoflexia bacterium
TGTCCATGACCTGAATGAGGATTATCCAAGTCTTCGATGTCGACACCACTATCATATTTAGCTTTCTTTTGAGGATCACTTAGAACCTCGTAAGCTAGATTTATATCTCGGAATACCTTTTCAGCTTCTGCCTTTTCTCTCTCCGAAAGAAGTCCTTGATTCTCTTTTTTCGCAAAATCCTCAATAGCTTTTATGAGGTCTTCATAGAATTCTTTATTCATGTTTGCACCTAAGGTAAGAGATAGTTCTCCTTGAGAATAACAATTTCCTATATAGAAATCTTTTAATCCGGCTATTTCTTTGCAAGCTTTGTACTTTGTAGAATCTTCTAGTACTAATTTATCAAGGACAAGATCAAAAATCTTCGCTTCTAGCTCTTGCATACTATTTGCTAATTTCTCTTCGTTCTGATTAATTAATTTTCCGATAGACGCTGTTAAATTTCTATTTTTTGGATTTTCTTTTAATAGTAGTTCCTGTAGCTTCGTCAAAGTATCTTCAAAAATAGATATTGGTTTTTCAGGATCAAGGTCTCTAAAGTTTTGCACACCATATGTTAATATTTGTTTATCACGATCATTGAGTTTGTACGTTCTCAGTAAACCAGCATCATCACTTGGTGAAAAATTGTATATCTTTGAAGTAGTATTAAACAACTTTTCAATGTCTGTGTATGTTTCTTCAAACTTTTCTTGGTTTTTGGAGCCAAGCATATAATCAAGAGCTTTCTCTATTCTGTCCATCTCATCGTCAGAAACATCAGTGACTTTATATGTATCTAATAATAACTTTAGTTCACCTTTTTCAGCTTCACCATCTTCACTAACAAATTGGCCTAATTCTAACATGTGAAGTCTCGCTTTAATGACAGAATGTTCAACGAGCTTGTTAAGTGCCTCTTGATCTGTGAGGAGTAATGACTTTACTTTTTCGCGATCCATATTATAGATTTCTTGTAGACATTCATCTCTCGAAAGTTTTTCATCACCACCTTCAACTGTTACTTGACGATGACTTGTTCCTTCTGCAACAACAGCAAGTGGAGATTTCCCACCATTTTCATCTGTCGCCGTAACTGTTTGAGTCGTGCTTTGCGATTGAGCATCGGAAGCAATAGAATAGTTCGTCACACATAGAAGGATGAAAACCTTTAGTAAGGTCATTTTTGCTAATTTGAATCTAGGTATTTTTCTTCTCTTCATACTCTATTTTAATTATCGGTAGATCTTTGATTATACGTGAGTTAATATGTCGGCTATATGGGAAATATGAATACTTTCAGATGTTTAGATCCACAGGGAATGAGTGACTTTATCGTCGACACTGTCCAAAAATTGTGCGGACATGAGTCATTTCGTCCAAAACTGGAACACTTGAAGAGCTTCCTTTTAAGTGACGTTGAAAAAATTGAGTCGCAGTGTAAAGGAATTATTGTTATCTCAGGGACAAATGGTAAGGGTGAGACAGCACATGCTCTAAAAGACTTATTTATTCATAAGGGACAATCAGTCGCTATGTGGACTTCTCCTCATGTAATCGATATTAGTGAAAGGTTTTATTTCTCTAAGGACAATTTATCTCATGAAGAATTACTTAAAACAATTGAGGAATATAAGTCTTTTGCCACTAGGGAAAAACTATCATTTTATGAATTTCTCTTCTTTGTCTTTATCAAGCTAGCTGTTAAGAGATATGCGGACTATTTGATTCTTGAAGTAGGTCTAGGAGGACGTTTTGATGGAGTTAATATTTTTACGAATCCACTCTGTCTCATGACATCAATCTCAAAGGATCATGTGGCCATTCTTGGGGATGACCTTAAGTCAATCCTCTTTGAAAAATATGGAATCACACGTCTAGAAGGGCAGCTGATATCTCATGTTGAGCAAAAATTCTTACAGAGACTTCTCGTTGAGTGGACTGATCGAGATGGAATTAACTTTGAACAATTGACAACAGAGGATGACTACTCAAAAAAGAATCGACACTTAGCGCTTCGTGCTTTTCAAAAGTTCTATCCCGACATACAAATTGAAATCGATCAGTTTAGATGGGGTGTGTCAAAAGGTCGTAGAGAAAGAGTGACAATCAATGATCGCACATTTATCTTTATAGGTGCACATAATTTAGATGGTCATCGCAAGATGTTAGACTCGCTATATCAAGATGATAAACGAAGTTCTTTATTCGTCTTATCATTTTCAACAGGAAGAGAGTATGATCTTGATGACATTTTAAATCTCTATCAAAAATATCCGTGTGTTAGTGATGAGGTATTTTTGACAAGTTTCCAAGGGCCTAGGGCCATTGGGGAAGATCTTATAAAGGCAAAGGCCAAAAAGTTTGATTTAGAGATTTTAGAAAATTGGAAAGTTTTATTTGATGATCAATATCAAGGAAAAGATATATATATTACAGGCTCGTATTTCTTCATTGGTGAATTTCAACAATTTATCAATGCTCATTATTCTTAGCCTTTTATTTTTGCCAAATCATATTTTGGCAAAAGAATTAATTGAACTTGGACTTAAATCAGAAATACAGATACTTTCAGATAAAGCCTATCGTAAGACCTTAGATGACTCTTACGAAGCTCATGGAAATGTTATCATCAAGCTAAAAGGTGATACGATCTATGGCGAAAAGGCTTCAGTTAATTTAAAAGAACAAAGAGCGGAAGTTTTTGGTAATGTACGTTACGTTGGAAGTGAATATACTCTCTATGCAACTAATATTCTCTACCGACTTGATAAAAAAACTCTCGAGGCTAGTAATGCTAAACTTGTAAATAATTCATTTACGATCGTTGGAAAAAATATCAGCCGTTTAGCTAACGGACACTTTCTTTCACAAGATGCAGAATATTCGACTTGTCGTGACTGTCCGGAGTCTTGGTCAGTGATGGGACATGAGGTTGAAGTTGTACCTAGTCAGTATATTTATATCAAACATGGCTTTATGAAGATTAATGGAGTCATCATTGTTTATCTCCCTTATATTGCATTTCCAATTAAGACGGAGAGACAGAGTGGTCTTCTCTTTCCTAAGTTTTCATTTAATTCAGATACCGGGTTCTTTTTTCAGCAACCAGTTTACTATGCCATGAGTGAAGATCAAGATATGACTTTTTCTCCAACATTCTATGGTGATAGGGGACAAGGTCTAGAGTGGGAGTATCGTAAGGCCATCAATTCTAAATCAAACTTTAGTCTTTATAGTTTAGATAGCTTTGATCGTATTTGGGCGCCAGGTAAGACGGATGATAGTAAGAACGAGAGTCGACAATTAAGACAATACTATGAGTTAGATCTCTTTTATCGTCCAAATAATAATTTTACTTTGTGGGCCGATGTTGATTTTCTAAGTGATCTCGATATTTTGGGCGACTACGAAACTTATCAATATGATCGACTTGTCAGTAATGAAAAAGGTGCAGAGATAAATTTACAATATCGATTTTCAGATGCCGTAATATCTCTGGATTCGTCATTTATGAGAAATGCTTTCTTTGAAAACGCAAAAGGTTTTGATCATTCATATGTTCAAGTTCTACCGCGTGTTTCAATGGAGCACTTACAATGGAATCTTATTGATGATCGACTCTTTTTGCAATCTGTCGACTTTGGTCAGAAACTAGTTTTTACTAAATTTAAACAGAATCGAACAAGTTCTGGAAGTTATGAGAGGAATGTTGAAAGATTTGATTACACTCCATATCTAGATATTAAGTATAACTTCTCAAATAAAGTTAAGACTTCTCAGGTTGTCGAGTTTGATTATCAATACTATATCTTAAATTCGCTCGCTAGTAATGATGTCGCAAAGAAGTACGGAACTCGTGTAACATCATCCATATCTTTTGATATGTTTAAAGAGTTTGGTGAACCATATATTGTCAGTCATAAAATTAATAAAATTAAAACAAAAGAAAATAAGAACTTAATTAATAATATTCCTATTATTGATGCTGGAGAAACAGTCGTTGATGAAATCGTAAGTTCATATATCCATAATATCAATTATTCACTTAATCATAGTCTCTATGAGAAACAACAGTTTTCAGGCAATGAAGAGTTTTTGGACAATTTTTCGGCAGATATTAATGGTGCAAGATTTGATAATCGAGACTCTATTCGTGGTACCAACAATACCTTGTCTGAAGAGGCAACAAGAAAAGATATTCCTGAGTCTAATTCTCTAGAGTTAAATATGCAAAATACGCTTTTTAGAAAAACTCCAAGAGCTTCTTATGATCCATTTAAAAACTTTTCTTCGATAACAAGTAATTATGATCTACACAGGTTAGCTTATTTTGATGTATCACAAGGATACCTTCTTAATACTGAAGAAGATACAGACTTCAATGACAAGTTAACAAGGCTTTTTATTTCTACAGGTTTTAACTTAGGTTATTTTAGTTTTAATATTTCAGAGTATTATTTTCACTCTTCTTCTGAACATATAACAACACTTAATTTTTCTCAAAAACTGGCTCGATTTAGCTATAATCTACGTTATTATTATGATTCCTTCTCTGATGATAGAAGAGACTTTAACTATCGTATATATTTTGAATTAAATGATTTGTTGGCATTCCATTTTGAGCAGGACTATGATTTTAACTTAAATCGATTCTACTCGTCGACATTTAAAACAACATACAATCCACAGAATAATTGTTGGAAATTCGCTGTACAATACAGAGAAAGAGATGTTATTCGTGACGGAAAAAAAGAGTCCGAGCAAACGATTAGTTTTGATTTTCTTTTAAACTATAATAGTAAAGCATTTACCCCAGCTGTAAATTTTGAATTTTAAGGCCAGTATGATTTACTTTATCGACTTCTATGATAGTTTTAGCCAAAATATTTTGAGCTATTTAGCTCAAATAGCTAATGTTAAACATATTTATTTTGACCAATTTGATCTAATTGAAATTACAGATCTAAAAACGATTGTTCTTGGGCCAGGCCCTGGTCATATCAATGAATACGAAAATTTTATGAAAAAAATAGAACCGATCTTGAAAAATCATGAGATTAAAAAAATAGGTATTTGTTTAGGTCATCAGCTCTTATTAAATTATTATCATGGTCTTAAAATTGTAAAGTCTAAAAATATAATTCATGGGCAAAGTACAGAAATATCAAGACGAAATTTTAAAAAAATTTTTCAAGTTGAAGAACAAATAAAGCTTCCAGAGACGCTTGAAGTTCAGAGATATAATTCTTGGGTCGTTCAAATAAAAGATTCTCATAAGGATTTTTTACTTGATAAAAGCGGTGAGGTAATGGGCTATTATAATCCTCGATATGCTCTAACTTATCAATTTCACCCTGAATCTATTGGCACAAATTGCCCGAATCTACTGTTTAATGAAGTCATAAAGAAATTCATGTATTCTTAATATGTGAACGTGCAACAACAGCTATCACTTTCAGGTATATATGATAAGAGAACATTAAGTTTTCTTGTTCAACAAGGTATTAAAAGATTTACCTTTGACTTTCGTCCGCGTAGTGAAAACTTTATTCAAAAGTATGTATTTAGTGAACTCTTAAGTTTCCTTGACTCACAAACAAATTCTCAATCATTTAAGGTAAATCTTTATTTTCAAAATGAAGTTGATTTTATGATTAAAGATATCTTGGCGGAATTTGAATTTAGTTCTATTAGGCCAACTCTTTATTTAAATTGCGATGAAGATACGAAGTATTATGAATCACTTGGTGTCGATATCAATTGGTACTATGATCCTGAGTCTCGACTCGATCAGGTTTTAAAGTCTGGTCACTTAAAAGCAATAACCTTTCCTTATCACTTACTTGAACAAATCAATGATAAAGGCCAACTTCCACTATTTCTTTCAAATTTAAATGTAAAGCTAGCAGGAAGAACGAAAGCTCCTGTTAAATTTCATCTCACTTTTGATTGGTCTAGTAATCTTTCCACATCAATTCTTGATTACTTTCATTTTGATTCTTTTATGTTACCGATTTCAAGAGAATTAGAAGTCTGTTATCGAAATGTTGATCTACCAAAATTGAAAAACTCAATAAGTATCTTTAAAGTTTAGTAGAGACGATCTGACACTGTTAAGCATAATAGTGAGCACTTTAATTTTATATCTCACCATTATGCTTCACTATTCTTTTCTTTTTAGTCTAATAATGTTATTTCAATTTGAGTAAGCAAATGCAAATTAGTATATTTTCTTAGAGAAGACTTTTATGACAAAAGAAGTTAAGAGATGATGGTAATTCATGTCATTATTCTTATGAATGTCCTGGTACACAGGCCTGTATAAGTGGTCACCAGGGTGGAGAGTGTCAATATTCTTATCAATGTTCAGGAGTTTTATCTTGTGTATCAACGCGTGTCAGTAGGCCATTAAATTAATTGATCGAAGGGTTGTCTAATTTTCAACCCTTCTTCTTTTCAATAACTCTTTTCAAATAAATCTTTAAACGTTAAATATCTTGCACGAGGTATTTATGAAGAAACGGTTAAAGATATTAATCTCAAATGATGATGGAATTCAAGCAGAGGGTATCAATGTACTATTTGATACGTTGAAAAAGGAACATGATGTTATTATGGTTGCTCCGAGTGAAGAGAGGAGTGCATCTGGTCAAACTCTTACCATGGATCATCCAGTTAGAATCTTTAAGCATGATGAAAATCGTTTTGCGACGAGCGGATTCCCCGCGGATTGCACATTAATGGCCCTAGGACATATTCTAGGTAAAAAACCAGACTTAATGATTTCCGGTATAAATCATGGTGCAAACTTAGCCCAAGATATTTACTACTCTGGTACAGTGGCAGCAGCTAGGCAGGCAGCCTTCCAAGGGGTTAAGTCAATTGCCGTAAGCACTGTACTTGGTGGCCATTTTCATGAAGCTAACACTGTCCATTTTCAAACAGCGGCAGATTATGTTTTAGAGTTTGTTAATAATGGGCTCTATGAACATATTGATAATATGTCATTGCTTAACATCAATGTTCCGAATCTTAAAACAGAAGAAATTCAAGGGGTTGAGAGTACTTTTCTTGGTTATCGTGATTACTCAGAAGAGGTCGAGCATCGTCTCGATGCCCGTAATAGGGAATATTTTTGGCTAGGTGGTAAATTACTAGATAGTACGCATATTCCTGGGAGTGATTGTCATGCTGTTTCGAAAGGTAAAATCTCGATCAATTTGCTCAAGTTAATACCTGACTTTTCCGAGGAGAGAGTGAAATGGTCGGGTATAATTAAAAACCAATAATAAGTATGCCTGACTCTTTAGAGAGGGCAGGTATTCATGTTTAAAAGATTTGCAAGTTTCATATTGCTCATGACACTACTATCTTGTGCAGGACTCAAGAGTGGCCGTTATATAACCTTAAATCGTGATTATGAGCCAGCTGAGATAGCAAAGCTATTTAAGGTACCCGAATGGAAATTAAATGAAATCAATAAAGGCCGTACTTTTAAAAAAGGATCGACTGTTTTTCTTCCGTTAACAATTGGCATTCTCTCAAAAAAATTAAACTCACGAAATATTGCAAGTTTTGACTACAAGTCTCTTGATACAAGTGGACGCTTTATGTGGCCTGTTCCATCTTCTAAAA
>CAWUIU010000163.1:0-7586 GCA_963922285.1 uncultured Oligoflexia bacterium
CACCATATTCGTCTTGGGACAAATGGTGGTACTGGCTTAAAACCTTCTGATTATTTTTGCATTCCTCTTACTAATGATTTTCATACTGCTGGAAGAGATGCACTTCATCGTATAGGAGAAGAAACTTTCATCAAAAAGTTTAAATTGAATATAAAATTACTTTTTATCACCCAACTGAAAAACTACTTAAGTGAAAATCATAATATACTCGTTCAAGTAGATGAAAAAAATCCAAAACTAGAAATCATTGCCTTTCTAATCGAAATGATTGAATCTCGAATTTCACCAACACCAAGGGAAAAACAGGCAAACACTAAGAATAGTAAATCGAAAAAAAATGATGAGTTCTATCAGCATGCAAAAGAAATGAAGCGCATCTCAGACAAGAACTTAAGAAAGCGTTTAAAAAGCAGCTCCCCAAAAATAAAATCTCCTTCTTTAAAAGGAACTGAGTTTTACGAGAAGTCGAAGGAACTTAAAAGAGAACAAGATAAGATCTTAAGAGAAAAAGCAAAACGAACCTCAAAAGCTTACAATAATCAATCAATGACAGACAATCCTCATTACGAAATGTCAAAAGAGCTTAAAAAGAAAAAAGATAAAGAGCTCCGATCAAAACTAAAAGCTCAAAAAGCGAAGACAAAGCTTAAGAAAGAAACTTCTGATTATGAAATAAAAATGAAAGAGCTAAAGAGACAAAGAGATCGTGAGTTTCGAAAAAAATTAAAAGAACGCTCTCAAAACACTTAGGTATATTCTTTACCATTTACCAGTATTTTCCATCGATGACCAAGGCTCAGAAGGAGCAAGAGACTCTCCTTTTTGTAAAAGCTCTATCGAAATATCATCAGGCGATTTGAGAAATGCCATATATCCATCTCTTGGTGGACGATTAATGGTAACTCCTTGATCCATTAAATTTTGACAAGTTGAATAAATATCATCAACACGAAATGCGAGATGTCCCCAATTCCGACTAGTCTCTAAGTAATCTTCAACGTTCCCGTCTTCATCTGGCCAATTATAAGTTAATTCAATAAGAGGTGCTCTCTTTTCTCTCGCGGACTCTTCATCACCGGGAGCAGCTAGAAAAATAAGGGAAAACTTACCTTCTTCAGAATCATAACGCCTAACTTCAACGAGCCCTAATTTATTACAATAAAAATCTAAACTTTCTTCAAGGTTTCTTACTCTGATCATCGTATGTAGATATTCCATATATTTCTCCGAAGATTTATTTACCTAAAAGATTATAGAAAGTATTATCTTAAAAACAAAGGATAAATCTTGATTGATGAACTTATAAACTTATACGAAATGCAACCACATCCTGAAGGCGGCTACTTCGTAGAAACCTATCGATCAAATCAAACTGTTGAAACACACAATGGTTGGCGTAGCGCATCAACAGGAATCTTCTTTCTTTTAAAAATGGGGCAAGTATCCCATTTTCATCGAATAAAGTCAGATGAAATGTGGCATTTCTACATGGGTGAACCTTTGTTAATTTTAGAAATCAATGAAAATGGTGAACTTGAAAAAACAATCTTGGGACCAGATGTATTAAATGGTCAAGAAATTCAACATGTCGTAAAAGCAAATCGTTGGTTCGCCTCAACTCCTCTGGAAGGCTCAACGTTTTCATTTGTAGGATGTACAGTGGCCCCAGGATTTGACTTCGTAGATTTTGAGATGATGAAAATGTGTGAATTAAATAGCTTCCCTAAAATTGAAGATGAAATAAAGAATTATATTCTTAAGGATAGCTAACCTACTAGTTCATCTTTTTGATGAGACTTAAAAGAAAAGGCATCCATAATTTCATTAAACATCCCCTCGACACCATATAGTTTTAACTCATCTAATGAGTGGTGTAATAAATGAACAAGTTCGGACTTTCTTTCATTATCAAATCTTTTAATAGTTTTTGGAATCCACTTATACTCAGGAAACTTACGATAAAGTTCTACGACATCAAAGTTATATCCATTACTTACTAAAGCAAATAAAATATCAGGGCTAATTTGACATTGCATTATTTCAAAGAATTCAAAATCATTAATAGATTCAAAATAATGATCAAGAGAGTTATTGATAAAGTATAAAGCTAAATCATGGTTATCCTGAACAAGAGATTCGTAAAAAGCTGTCGAATGATTGGCACAAAGATGAAAAGGATTTGCTCCGAATGAACAAAGTAATTTTGCAATCTTGTATTCTCTCTTTACAACAGCAACAAATAATGCAGATCCCTTAAAGTAATCTTCTTCATTGGCATTAGCACCGTCCTCTAAAAGCTCTCTTACCTCTTCTAGTCTTCCCTTTTCAATCAGTGGAATAATTTCTAAAATTTGTTCATCCACTAACACTTGCATTTGCTTATTAGTGCTCACAAAAGAAAGTAATTTCTTTTCATCAAATTCCATGTCTTACCTCAACCTCACTCTCTCTATTATGTTGTATCGGACATCTGAGGTAGAAACAGAGGTAAAATAGAACTTTTCTCTGTTTTCTAAGTATTTAAATTACTTAGCGATTTCAAGAAAATTAATCAATTAAGTAACAAAAATCTAAAAACAGTAACTTAGTAACATGGCTTGAAAATAGGATATTTTATGGATCAACTATTTATTTTACTAATTTTTTCAATATTTACTTCTTTTTCAGCAACTGCAGAAACTAAAATTGCAACTTTCGCTGGTGGATGTTTTTGGTGCATGGAACCCCCATTTGAAAAACAGGAAGGTGTCATTAGAGCTGTTTCTGGCTATACAGGTGGTAGTGAAAAAGATCCCGTTTATAAGCAGGTCGCTCGTGGAAAGACCGGACATCGAGAGGCTGTTCAAATCACCTTTGACCCAAAGAAGATCTCCTATAATGATCTCTTAGAAATATTTTGGCGTAGTATTGATCCAACGGATGCCGGAGGTCAGTTTGTTGATCGTGGGAAACAGTACGCCTCTGGAATTTTTTATCATAATGAAGAACAAAAAAAGCTCGCTCTAGCTTCCAAAAAGAATATTATAGCAAGTAAACGTTTTAAGTCTCAAATTGTCACTCCCCTTTTCAAGGCCAATGAGTTCTATCCCGCTGAAGAATATCATCAAGATTATTACAAAAAAAATCCAATTCGCTATAATTTCTACCGATACAATTCAGGTAGAGATCAATTTATTGACAAACATTGGGGAAAAGAGCGAAATTATAAAGTACCCAAGTCTGTTATAAGGAGTTAAGAATGGAAAATTTATCATTTCTAGAAATGGTCGGAGCTGGACTCACAACAATTGCAATTATTCTTGGTGCATTTATTCCAATTGGAGTCGTTTGCAATTTATTTATGTAATTATTAGAATAAGGTCATGAAATATTATATTACTCTAGCAATAAGTCTATCTATCATGGCCAACTATCCTTCCAGTTATGAACAGTCGAGAAGAAATTTCCGAAAACTTCTTCCACAATCTAAAGTTTATAAAATCTCAAGTCGCGTTGACGATGATTTAACAATCGATTATTACTTCAATGACAGAAGTGAAAAAAGTCGTACTCTTCTCATTATTAATACAGGAATTCATGGCCCTGAAGCATATTTAGGAAGTATGGCGCTTGATTACTTCATTAAAAATCATCAACAAAATGTAATCGACCAAAATGTCGATTTATTTTTAATTCATTCATTAAACCCATATGGTTTCAAGTATGATAGACGCTTTACAGAAAACAATGTCGATCTCAATAGAAATCAGTCCCTAACAAGTGCATTATTTAAAACTAAGAATGAAGACTATAAAAACTTGTTTGATATTTTAAACCCGCAAGAAGAAGTAAAATCAAGAAAATTTCGTTTCTATCAAACATTGGGAAGTATTGGTTTAAAACTTTTAACTGGTACAAAGTTTTCTGCAATAAGAAGAGCCACAGCTGGAGGACAATACGATTATCCTAATGGACTCTTCTTTGGAGGAAATAAGTTTGAAGATAATTCAATTTTTTTACAACAAATTCTTAAGCCTCATTTAAAAGGGAGAAGTAAAATACTCTTTCTCGACTTTCATACAGGACTTGGAAAGCGAGAAGAACTACATCTCATTACAACATCCTTTAAAAATAACGCCTCGGCCTCCGCCCTAGCCAAAGTATTTCCGGAGTCTAAGCACTATAAAGTAACAAAACCAACTGACAAAGGTTTTTATCGTGCGAGTGGAGATCTACTAACTTATATTAGTGATATATCGCCAGAAGACGCAATCGTTATTTCACTCGCTGCCGAGTTCGGAACTCTAGGAAGTGGAACAATAAAACAGATAGAAACAGTCTCACGAATGATCCTTGAAAACCAAGGTCATTTTCATGGATATGAAACTCAAAAGGTCAAAGAAAAAGTAAAACGTGATTATATGGACCTTTTCTTTCCCCAAGACGAGTCTTGGAAAGAAACAGCAAAGTTAAAAGTTAGACACTTATTCAGTGACAATTTAAAGAGTTTTATAAAATACTAATTAACAATCGTCATAGATAAATTTATCGATTTTTGACTTCTCTAATTTTTCGAAGCCCTTGTCAAATAAGTTTCTCAATTCCACAGAGTTATTATTTATTTTTGGAAAAATAATGTAACCCTTCTCTTCAAAAGGATCAATTTTAGTTTTAATAAACTTTTTTCGATTTATTTTGTTTTTATTAACAAGATTTACAAAAAGCTTCTCATCCATTACCAGGATATCGCCTCTGCCACGCTCAAAGAATTTAACCATCTGTTCATCGTAGTCTAATTTAATGAGTTTTATGTTATTTGCTTTAGCATAATTTAAAAAATCCTGAGGGTAGTAATAAGAGTCGTTTAAAATGACTTCTTTATTTTTAAGATCTTCCCATTCACGAAATGTTGTCGAGTCTTCCCTTAATTTAAAAAAAGCAAGGCGATCTAATCTTAGATGATTCTTAGAATAGTGAAAGTACTTTTCTCGCTCGTCATTCTTGTACCAGTAAACAGAAGCATCATGTTTACCTAGACGAACTCTCTTCATCACTCCATCCCATGGCATGAAAACATAATTAACTGTATAACCGACTTTCTTATAGGCTGCACGAACTAACCTAGCGATACAACCATTTCCTGGCGAATCTTCACTAATAAAGGGATACCACTCACCAGTAGCGATATTAATCTTTCCTGCGAGACTTGAAAAAGTATAAAGAAATAGAAGAATGAATCTTGTTCGTTTCACTCTTCTATTATAGCACTATAAGCGCCTCTCTAGAACAGAGGCACAATATAGGCAAAAGAAAAGCCAAGTAAATAGACTATTCCCGACAGGTTCAATAAGACAAAAGACCCCTTTCTTGTACTCTCACATGTCTTCTTCAGGTCAGATATCTCACACACAACTCTCCTATTTTTCCATTGTAAGTAGTATGAAATAGAAATCATCAATCCTGAGAATATAAAGAGATAACCCTTATATTGAGAAATCCAAATAAATGCAGGAAAACGGCTTACTAATCCAGCTAGAGCTCCTCCTAATCCTAGACTTACGAGTAAAGCTGGAAGGGCACAACAAATTAGCGTCGAAAAAGAACTAAATAATGAGAAGAAATTCAAAACGTTTTTCATTACTTAAGTCTCTTTAAAGATCTTACCTCATATCCATTAGAAGTAATTAGCTCTTTTAATTCTTCATCAGATAATTTTATCTTACCTGCAAATTCAACAGAAAGACTTCCTTTCTCCAAACTAATGTCAATCTTTTTGACTCCATCGACTTTATTAAATTTAGCCTCTAAACCATTTGCACAAAAAGCACAAACCATACCAGATATTTTTGCTTGTACTGTTTCTGCATAAGTTGAATTAGTGAACATTAAAACTGTTAATATAATATTTTTCATAAAAACTCCTAAATAAATAAACGTACAGAGAAATTAAACATCACACCATCATCAGTCGGCGCCCCTAATTCCCAAAGTACATTCTTGTAATACATTCTAAGTAGTGGTGTTGACCTGAAGCGGTCTTTATCTCGAGGCATATATGTTTGCTTAAACATTAACCAAATGTTAAGTTCATCATATTCTGCTAAATATGGAGCAAAGCCCAATTTAAAAGTATATTCATCATCAAGAAAATTATCACTACCCTCGTAGCGTTCATACATCCCCATGACAAAGTAGCGACGAGACTCCCAGTCGGCATGTATGTGTCCCGAATAAAGACCTTGGTCAGATAATAACGAAGACTTACTTTTTAACTTTCCAACACCAAAAGTTGTATAAATATTTGCTTGTGAATGAGGGGTGTTCCATCTCTTTAACAGAAGCCCTGCGCGTAATATTGTGGCTTCAGCTCTATCTTTTGATAGTTGCTTAGCACCCAAGCTATAGCGAAATGTTGGTGAATAATGGATAACATTTTCTCTTTTATCCTTACCACTTTTAGATATCAAAGAAAGTGATTTCCCATAACTCACTGGATGAGCAAAGGTAGTGTGTAACAAAAACGACACACATAGAATTTTCAATAAATTCATTGTTTCTCCTAAGTAATTTTAAAATTTAATCTAAAAAAACTTAGGAAATAGGTGGTCTTAAATTTATCGAAGTGAAGTTTTTCGGTTGTCTCGTTTGAGAAAGAAATTCAATATTGGATAGTGAGAAAATGGAATATGTAAGCTTAGAAAGACCTTTGTGCTTCATTAGAACAATACAGCACTTACATGCTGATATTGGTTTTTCTTCATCACTTTCATTATTATCATCACTCGTATCATGACAACTTGGCTTATTTTCACTCTTTTTTTCCGCCATAATCTTGTTATCACAATCAAGATAAAAGTCACAAACGAATGCCTGCGAAACACTAAAGTGAAAAGATAAAACAAGTAATGTGAGTAATTTTAGAACATTCATTACAAGATATTATATCATAGACTTTTCTCTTCGATTGTAAATTATCTGTTAATTTTTGACGTATATTTAGCAATTTAAAAGTTCAGTGAGTCTATTACCACAAAAGGATTCAATTTGCGCTGTGCAAGAACCCATTTTTCACTTAAGCAAGAATATCCACCATGCCCCCATCCTGAGCCCCAACTATTTGCAGTGATAAAGCAGACCTTACCTTCATTCATGACTTTTGGTAACTTCATATAACCGATCAATAAAATTGCATGGCCAGAAGAATGGCTATCCATTAATCCCATTTGATTCTTTTCTTTGTCTAAGACAAGACCTCTATTTTCATAAAAATTAGGAGTTAGTCTAAGTCCAGCGATCACTGGTTGATTATTTCGAATACGTACTAATACCTCATCAAGTGTTTTAACATAATCGTAACTATGGATTCTCACTGAACCCTTTGAACATGTTCCAGCAAGAGGAACTTGAGTATCATTTCCTCGAATAGTCTTTGATTGATAAGGGCAATCCTTTTCAATTGGAATTGGGTTATTCTTCGAAAAGTCTAAACCATACCCAACCCAGGAGCCTCGAGTCGTACATGGACTCTTCCGACATTTAGGCTTTGAAGCCCAGTAAAAGTGCTGCTCACTCAGGTCTACATTTTTTCCATTTTGTGCCAATAGAGT
>CAWUIU010000164.1:0-7546 GCA_963922285.1 uncultured Oligoflexia bacterium
TACTGATATTGTCGTTCCTGGTGGAGGGCATGATCTTGTGATTGAAAGAACTTACAACTCGAGATCAATTGATAAAGGTTGGTTTGGGTATGGCTGGGGTTCTGATTATGAAACTTACCTTTCTGTTTCAGCGGATGGATCAGTAGTTGTTCATGAAAATGGATCAGGGGCATTAACTAGATTTACTCCAAGAAACGCTGTTAATTCTGAAGAGGCCGCAAAGAAGATTGTTGATGCCATGAGAAAGAAAACTCAGGTTAGTGAATCTGTTGCTGTAGATTTAATCAAAAAGCTAAAGAACGATTCGGAGCTTAGACAAGCATATGCGAAAAGGTTTAATGTTCAAGCTAAGCTTGCTTCAGGTACAGAGCTATTTTCTAACGTAAGAGGACTTCAAAAAGTTGTCGTTACTTCTAAGGGTTATGTAAGAAAGCAAAATGATGGAGTTGAACACCACTTTAACAAACAAGGTAAACTAACGAAAGTAAAGCATAAGAATGGTTACTTTGTAGATCTCATTTATAAGAATGATAAACTAGAAAAAATTAAAGATTCAATGGCGAAGCAGATTTTCTTATCTTGGTATCCTGATGGGAAAATTAAGAGTGTTGAGTCAGGTGCTGGTACTAAAACTCTTTATAAATATGATTCAAATGATAACTTGGTAGAAGCGACAGATGTTGCAAAGAATATTTTTAAATACTCTTATGATTTTAATCACAATATGACTCAGATCGCTTACAAAGATGGTTCTAAGATGAACATCAAGTATACTAAGAGAACTCAGTTTGTTGAAGAAGTTGCAAAGAGATCTGGTGAGGTCGTTAAGTATAAGTATGAAAACAATCCTAAAAACTCGGAAAACCATTATTGGACACTAGTAACGAAGAAAAATCCAAATGGAAAAGAAAATACGAATAGATATGAGTATGAAATTAAAAAGAGGCCAGATGGTTCAAGTTATACTCACAGAATCTATACTGTTGTAAATGGCTTATCGACTGAGACAATCTATACTGAATGTTGTGGCCTCCCGAAGCAAATTACAAGAGGTAAGAATGTAACAAATTTTGAGTATAATAAGAAAGGTCTTCTCACGAAGAAGTACTCTTCAAGAGGTGACTTCGTTGAGCTTTCTTACCATGACAAACTTAATAAGATTACAAAAGTTGTTAATAAGACAGGTTGGACGGAATTTGAGTATGATAAAAAAGGTAATCTAAAGAAAGCAGTGAACTCAAAAGGTAAGTCAGTTCTTCTGATTTATAATACGAAGGGAGAGATTGCTAAGATGCTTGACCATAACAAGAAAACAAAGAAGAAAAGACAACTTACTTTCGTCTATAATGCACAAGGAAAGCCTGTGGAAATTGCGATGAGTAAAGTTGGCAAAATTAATGTTAAGTATGACAACTTTGGTGAGATCTTAAAGGTTGAATCTAAGTCAGGGCACAAGATGGCTCTACAGGTAACACAAGCATTTCAGTCTCTTCTATCGATTGTTAAGCCTGCAGGTGTTAACTTAAATATTTAATTTGGGAGAATGTATGAAAAAAATTATTTTATTATTTAGTATAATTGGAACTATAAATACGTATTCAATCTCTGAAACTTCTACTGAATGTGATGGGATAATTAGCGGTAATCCGGCAACAATTGGAACTGGAGTAGGTGGCTCTGGAAGTGGACTTCCTGGTACTGGAGATATTTAATAGACGAATAGATGTTATTGTAAAAAAGCCTTCCATCCGGAAGGCTTTTTTTGTGCAATTTAAATCAAATTGCTCTATCTCTCTCCCTCGATGCTAAAGCGAACAGCTTCAACCACACCCGTATCTTTGTTATAAGTATCTTCAACGATTAATTTCCAAGTTCCTCTTATCATTTCTCCTGCAAAAGAGTCGATGATTTCTTTTGTATATATGTCATCGATTACTTTTCCAGATCCACCCTTTCTGTAACGTAGTTGTACTTCTTTACCTTCAGGTGAGATAAGAATTATTTTGATATCTCCGATATAAGAGTGTTTGATTTGAACACTAAGTTCGGCTTGCGTTAGCATAAAACCTTTTTCAGCATCTATTTCCATATCAATCACAACACCAGCTTTTGAGTTGTCAGGAATTTCAGTAGTTTCAACAAATTTAAATCCTGTACTAAAAACTTCCGGTTGAATTGGGCCTTGGTTTCCATCATCGTGACCTGGATCAATTTGACCATCATGACCTGGGTCTTGGTTGTCATCGTCACCATCATTATATCCTGGATCTGTTTGGTCATAATCTTGACTTGGATCAGTATCTGTTCTTGGAATATATTCATTAGCGTTTGAACCAGCGATCATTTCCATAAATGCTTTTAAGTCGTACTCATTCATATCGTTAGGATTGATTGTTGAAGTAATGACAACACCCATTCCGTTATCGTTACTTTTTGCGGCCATGACAACTCTATCATCAGCAGTCATAAGTAGTGGAACACTTGATCCATCTAGGTAAAGCTCTGCTGCAGGCATATTTACATTTAAGTTAAAGTATTGAGTAGATTCAGTTTGTCCCTTTAATTCAGATATACTAATTTGAGCTGCATTTGAGACTCCTGTTATTGGAGCAATGTTTGTTAATAATTCTTGGTTTGAAAGATTTCCCCAAAGAACTATTTTTGCGCCGTTAGCGGCTGCAAGACTTATTTTGTCTCTCATTTCTGGTGTTATTGTATTAAGTCCACCTACAAAAGCATGGAAAACTTGATTGTTGTGTGTTCGAGCTGTTGTGTTGGCAAGTTTATCAAATAGTCTTAATTCCTTTTCTTCCATTGTTTTTTTTACTTTATTTAGTTCTTTGATTTCAGCTTTGCAAACTTGCATTTCAGACTTCATGTTTTCGATGTCTATTTGGATTTGGTTCATCGCAAGAACTTGATTTTCAAGTTTACGATCTTTCTGAGCAATTCGATCTTTAATTTGAGTTAATTGGTACTGTGCATTTGACAAAAGAGTGTTAGCTTTTAGTTTTTTGTCTTGGAGATTATTCAATTCAGTAGACTCATTTCTAAGTTTTTTACGAGCCTTTACATAAGCATTGTTAAGTTGATCTTGTTTTGTCTTTATTGGAGCAAATTCTTCTTTTGCTTCTTCAACTTTTGTCGTCGCAGTATCAATAGTGACTTGTGTGTTTTGTGCTTGTTCTTGAAACGAAGCTATATTTATTTGAGTTTGTGATAAAAGAGCTTCTTTTGTTTGTTGCTCTTGTTCTAATTGAGCTAATCTCGTTGTTGCTTGTTCAACTCGATCCATCACTCCTGCAGGTAATGATCTACGGTAAGCTTTTAAAATAAGTTCTTTCTTTTCAATTTCTCTTTTAAGTCTTTTTCTTTTTTTAGAAAAGAGATTAGCCTTTTTTTTCTGTTTTTCTAGTTCTTTAATTTCTGCTTTAACTTGTTGTATTTGTTCTATTTTTGAGCCATGCTGAGCAGTGTATATATCTAATTGATTTTGATAAATTTGAATTTTTCTATCGATTCCAGCTAATTGGCCTTTATATAATTTTTCAGTTGCTACAGCATTTGTGTAGGCAGCAGTTATTCTTTCATATTTATCTTTTGCTTGATTTAATTTTTCAATAGCTTTTGTCTGTTTTGTTTTTGCAGCATTAAACTTACTTGCATGATTATCAACTTTCTTTTTTTTGTTTTTCATCTCTTGCTTAAAGGGTTGTAATCTTGCTTCTTCTGCAGTGATATCATAATCTATGCTAGCAACAACACCTTCAATTTCTACAACTTTTTCTAAAGCATCTTGTTTCTCTGTTTGTAAAACGGCTACTTTGGCTTCTAATCTATTCACTTGATCTGTTTTTTCTTTTAAGGTTACTCTTGCAGCTTGTCTATTCTCCTTTAGTTCATCAATTTTTGTGTGATTATAGCCAAGTTTAGAAGTGATCTCATCTAATTGTTGGTATAAATTAGCTAACTTTGAAGTTGATCTCATATATTCATTATAGCGCTGTTGAACTTCTCTGATTTGGTAAAGGTCTCGATTATGAATTGATCCCCAGCCTGGTTGATTTCCAAAACCAAATTGATTATTCCCCTGGTTAGCTCTACCGTTTCTAGAAGCTTTTGCCTCAGCAAATACCATTGTAGCCATCATTCCCATCACAACTATACTTCTAACTTTCATAATCCCTCTCCCTACAAAAGAATATGTGAAAGATCGATTCCGACCTTTGTTTGTTTAAAAAGAAAATCTCTTCCTATGGATTTCTTATTTAAAGTACACAAGGCAAGTGGGGTGCCAAACTTTTAGACATTTATTTCTTATTATTGATAGATTTTAAGACTTTCTGACACCAGTTTAAGAAATCAATGTGACACCTTTTGTAAAATTGGAGTCACATTGATAGGTTTTACTGTGTAAAAGGCACTTAAATTCCTCGTCGTTGCGGTAAATATTAATGATAGCATTTGTATAGTGGAGGCTTGGACGATATTTCATTTTTTTATTTCACATTCAGGTGCGATAAGGGAGCTGATTTCTTACGTCATCGCTACTAGCTTGCCATCAATTATGATGATGCTTGCGTATAAGTGAGAGAAAGAAATCGAATGTTTAAAGTAGTCAGTATTGACTCACTACTTTTCGTAATAGAGTCTAGAGAGCGTAATTTTTGTCGAAACTTTATACAAATCTATCTTTTTTACACCATTCATAAAAGTGTTCTTTATAAGTACTTGAATTATTGAATTAGGGGTAAGGCTAAATTGGCACGATCTATGCTTACATACTTGGTATATATAAACGACCTAGGGGAGGTATAAGATGAAGAAAATTTTACTAGCACTTATCGTAACTGCAAATGTTTTCGCTGCTGGAGCTACAGTTGGTGAAGGAGTTAAAGTTGATTGTGGAAAGATTTCTGGGATCATGACTGCAACGACAAATGTAAAAACAGGCACGACACTAGATGGTGGTTCAGGGGATATCTAAAATTAATCTTTAAAAATAATTTCCATAAAAAAGGCTTCGAAAGAAGCCTTTTCTGTTGTGTCTAGTTTTCTTAAGTACTTAAGTCATTTATAATAATAGTAAGTATAGCCTATAAAGGGGATATAAATGACTGATATTGCTAATAGAGTAAGCTCTCTCGATAAACATATAAATAGTGGATGTTTAAGATCTATTGAGAAGAGAATTGAACTTCTAAAAAGGCTCAAAGAAGCAATTATTGGCCATAGTGATGAAATTTACGCTGCTCTTAAGTATGACTTAAACAAGTCTGAGTTTGAGTCTTATCTTGGAGAGATCGATTATGTTATTCATGAAATTGATGTAGCCCTAGATGGCATTCATGCTTGGTCAAGAGACAAGAGTGTCAGCAGTCCACTTCCTTTTGCTCCTGCAAAGAGTTTTATTCGTAGTGAAGCATTTGGCAAAGTCCTCATTATCGGTCCATGGAATTATCCCTTCCAGCTAGTTCTAGCACCTCTCGTTGGAGCTCTTGCGGCAGGTAATACAGCTGTCTTAAAGCCAAGTGAGATATCTGCTAAAACGTCAGAAGTGGTTGAAAAGGTGATTTCAAGTGCTTTTAAAGATGAAGAGGTTGTTGTGGTAACTGGCGCTGTAAAAGAGACAACAGAGCTTCTTGAGCAAAAGTTTGACTATATTTTTTATACGGGTAATGGAGCCGTTGCACGTATTATTATGACTGCAGCTGCAAAGAATCTCACTCCTGTTACTTTAGAGCTGGGTGGCAAGAGTCCATGTTTGGTTTACAGTGATAACTTAGACTTATCTGCTAAACGAATCATTTGGGGTAAGTTCTTTAATGCCGGACAAACCTGTGTCGCTCCTGATTACGTCATTATTGAAGAGTCAAAGAAAGAAGCTTTTGTAAATCATTGCAAAAAATGGATATCTCACTTCTATGGTGAAGATATAAAGTCATCTGCTGATTATGGAAGAATAATAAACGAAAGGCACTTTGAACGTATTTCCAGCTATTTAGGTGATGTTGAAGTTTTGTTGGGTGGAGAAGTTGATAAGTCTCAAAAATACATTGCACCGACGTTGGTCTCTGCTTCTAACGAGTCACAAGTTATGCAAGAAGAGATATTTGGCCCAGTTTTACCAATTATCACGAAATCAAGCCTCTCTGAGGCTATTAACTTTGTTAGAAGCGGTGATAAGCCCCTTGCTTGCTATGGGTTCTTAGATAATGAGAATGATAAGGCAATGCTTGTAGATCAGGTAAGCAGTGGTGGAATGGTTATCAATGATACTCTAGTTCATCTCTCTAATGACAATTTGCCTTTTGGTGGTGTTGGAGAGTCGGGTATGGGAATGTATCACGGCCGCTTCTCGTTTGATACGTTCAGCCATAAGAAGGCGGTAATGAAGCGATCATTTATGCTTGAAAATTCGCTAAGATACCCTCCATATAAGGGGAAATTAAATATGGTTAGAAAGCTTATGAGTTTTATCTCATAGTGACTGTATTAATTTTAGACGTGTTTAGTTTTTAGGCACTGTTAACTCTATAAGTCATCAAAATAGCATACATATAATTGGCACACTTTATGCTTAATATATAACAAATGCTTTTAAGGGGGATAAAATGAAAGCAATTTTAGGAATCATTCTATTTGTCGTTTCTCTCAATACTTTTGCTGCTGGAGAGAGAAATCCATCATCAAAAGAACTATTCATGGGGATTGGTGAATGTAGTGAAAAGATTGATGTCGACAAGCACATGCAGTCACTAGGTATCACAACTGAAACGCCTACAATTATCAAGAAAAAGGCTGAAGGTAGAGTAATTTAATTATTCTTGAGTATATTGAGAAGAGCATTTCTCTCTTCTGGAGTATATGAATCTTTTGGCAAGTTAACTGGCTTCTTGCCTTGGTTTGCAGACTTCGTATTATTGACGACGTCTTCTTTGATTGAAGTATTATTGAAAGCTTGTTTTGAGGCTTTTGCTCCCTCACTAAATACTTCTTTTGCTTGTTTAGAAATAGCTTTATAAACTTTTTGGGCGTAAGGGTCGCTTACGCCTTCTATGTGATTAAATATCTTCTTTTTAGAAATCGGAAAATTTAAAATTAAAAAACTAACTGTAAAGTAAATCAAAAATTTAATAATAAACATTAGCCATGCTCTTTAAGTAATTCGATATCAATTTTTTCAACTGCTTTAATAAGATCTTCTTCCTTGAATGGCTTTACAAGGAAGTCGACTGCACCAGAAGAAATTGATTCTATAACAACACTTTCCAAGTCAAGTGTCGACATCATTATCACTCTTGGTTCTTTAACATTTTCTCTGATTATATTTGCCATCTCAATCCCGCTAGACCCAGGCATCACAACATCAATGAGAAAAACATTTGCGCCACTTGAATATGCTTGTTGAATTCCTTGCTCAGCATTTGCAGCTTGGCCAACAACTTTAAATCCCTCAGCTTCAAGAATTTGAGCTATAGTCCTTCTTGATAAATCTGAGTCATCTACAATTAAAATTTTTGCATGATCACTTCTCTTTTTAGAA
>CAWUIU010000165.1:0-7538 GCA_963922285.1 uncultured Oligoflexia bacterium
CATTAGTTACAATTTTGATTTATACGAATTTAATTCATAATTGCTCAAAATACACTTTTTGCTATCATAGTTGTCCCGACTTTGTTTTAGAGACGATGGGTTTTGATCCGTTTGGAATTGTTGGACAAGGGCAGGCATTCGGTATTCTAAATCAGTACAAAGGGTAATATATGAAAATTATAATGGAGAAAAGCTTAAGAGTTAATGCTCAAAAAAATGATTTTGACTTAGTTGTTGATGGCACAAAAGACTTTGGTGGTCTTGGAGAATCATTCTCTCCAACAGATTTACTTTGTCACTCTCTTACTTCTTGCATGATGATAATGATGGCAAAAAAGGCCGCTGATTTAGGTTATGATATTTCAAATTCAAATGCAGAATTTAATTACTCTTATACTACTGGTCCTAAAATTAAATCAATAGATATAAAATTTAAGATAGATGGGATTCCGAAGGAATACTTTAAAGATCTAAAGATTGAAGCAGATAAATGTCCAATTCATAAAGCAATTACTTCTGAAATAGATTTTCAATATGAGTTAAATTAACTTATTGAAAGGTTATCTGATCCTTAAGTTCTTGAAGTTTATTGATGGCCTGGATTGGAGTCATATTATTAATATCGATCTCACTTAGGTTCTCTTCAACTTCTTTTAAGTAGTTTGGTACTTCATGAACTTTTTCCACTGCGAAGAAATCAAGCTGTTCATTGTTATCGTTCCTTTTACAATCAATCAGACCTTGAGAATGATTTTGGTTCTTTTCAAGTGTCTTTAGAATATCTTGACTTCTCTTAAGAACATTAGTTGGGATTCCTGCAAGTTTCGCAACGTAGATACCAAAACTTTGAGAAGCACCTTTTTCAATAAGACGATAGAGGAATTGAACATTTCCACCATGGTTCATTGTTTCAACAGTTAGGTTCTTAGCCTCTTTATATGAATCAGCAAGATCAATGAGTTCATGATAGTGAGTCGCAAAGAGACAAAGTGACTTTGTTTCATGGATAAAGTGCTCTACTAGAGCCCATGCTATGGAAAGACCATCATAAGTTGACGTTCCTCGCCCAACTTCATCTAGAATAATGAGAGAGCGATCAGTTGCATGTCTCATGATCTCAGCAGTCTCTGCCATCTCAACCATAAAAGTCGATTGACCTTTTAAAATATCGTCACTGGCTCCAAGTCTCGAAAAGAGAAAGTCGCACATGCTAACTTTCGCAGACTTGGCAGGAACATAAGAGCCAATTTGAGTGAGTAGCTGAACGATGGCAACTTCTCTCATAACTGTCGTCTTACCGGCCATGTTAGGACCTGTGATGAGACCAAAGTATTGCTTACTATTTAATGTTAAGTCGTGGCAAACAAATTTATCTTTAATGGCATTCTTAATTAGTGGGTGCCAGGCATCTTTTAAGACAACTTCTTTCTTTGCTGATGAAATCTCTGGGCGAGCAAATTCTTCATTTCTTGCAACCCATGTTAGCGATTGAAAGATATCAAGAGTAGCCAGGATAGAGGCAAGGCTTCTAACTTCAACTCTTAGTTTACTTACGTTATTTACAATGGCCTTGAAGATTTCTTTTTCAAGTTTTAGAAGCTTTTCTTTTGCCAGAACAACTTCTTTTTCAAAAGCTGCGAGCTCTTCTGTTACATATCTTTCAGAGTTAACAAGAGTTTGCCTTCTTATAAAAGAAGGTGGGACTTTATCTGAATGAGCTTTAGAAACTTCAATAAAGTATCCAGCAACATTATTAGACTTAATTTTTAATTTTAGAATTCCTGTTTCTTCTCTTAATTTACTTTCAAGTTCTAAGAGTTCTCCAGAGGCATTCTTTGCTAATCTTGAAAGCTTATCCCTTTCTTTATCTGCGCCATCTTTAATAAGATTACCCTTATCGAGATTGGCTCCAATTTCGTCATTTAGAGTGTCCTGAATGACTTTCTGTAGTTTTGCTAATTGCTTTTCTTCTTTCTCATTTAAATTCTTCTCTTTTGGCAGAGATGAAATTTTATCTTTTAGATTAAAATACGTTTGAATGGCCAGAGCTGTGTTTAAGAGATCGCCAGCGTTTACTTTTCCAGTCGCAACTTTCGCAAGTATTCTTTCAAGGTCACGAACATTATTTAACTCTTCTCTGATTTCTTTTAAAATATCATCATTTTCTAAAAGGTAAGCAATGGCATCCTGTCTGGCAGTAATCATGTGCTTATCCATAAGAGGAGATGTGAAGATTCCCTTTAGAGATCTTGAACCTAGTGCTGTTTTTGTCTTATCCATGAATCCAAGGAGTGATTCAGAGTAGTACTCTTTCGCCTTTGGTAAAATTTCGAGACCAGTTAATGTAGGAATTGTTACTTTCATATAACCAGTTTCACTGATTAGAGAAAAAGGATGAATATGAATAAAATCTTCAAGAGACTGCGTTGAACAAATATAGTATGAAAGCGCGCCAATAGGTGCAAGAACCTCCTTGTTCTCAGTTAGTAGCTGATCTCTTTTAAAAGAAGGAATTAACTTTTCAATATAGATCTCCGTGAATTTAGGATCAAAGTATTCAAGAGAAACATTTGTAACAAGAGTTCCATAATGCTTTAAAAGAGTTCCTAGCTCCTCGAGTCCATCCCATTGGCCAAGGCTTGAAATAAACTCTTTAGGTGAAAGTGCTCTCACTTTTTCAAGGAAGCTTTCTTTATCCTTAAGTATAAAGCCCTTAAAGTGACCTGTTGTAAAGTCAAGAGCTGTTAGATAGTAAAGCTCATTAATAAGATAGGCACTGAGTATAAATTGATTTTCATTTGCTTCACTTTTATCAAGATCAAATGGAATTCCCGGAGTTACAATTTGAGTGACTGCTCTTTTTACAATTCCCTTAGCTTCTTTTGGGTCTTCTACTTGCTCACAAATGGCAACTTTCACATTTTCTTTAGAGATTCTATCAATATAAGTCGGAGCTGCATGGTGAGGAATACCGGCCATTGGTATCTGAGTGTCACCAATTTTCCCACGATGAGTAAGAGCGATGTTTAAAATTTTAGAAGCATTAACGGCATCTTCAAAGAATACTTCGTAGAAGTCACCCATTCTAAATAAAAGCATGTGATCACGATATTTTGCCTTAATTTCAGAATATTGCGCCATCATCGGAGTTAATTTAACTCCGCTTTCTTTTAGTCTCTCAATCTCAAGCATGTGTTTCCCTTAATGTGTCTGATAAAACTACTCAAATATATCAGTGAAGGTCCGATTCAGTCAAAGGCTTAGACATTTTGCGAGGCACTAAGTTATAATAATAAGGTGAAAATAAGATGAGGCCGCTGCCCAGACTTATTGCGTTATTTGGGGAATTAGTAAGGATGCTACCGATACGTCATCTCATATTTATAATGGGCTTCTTTGCGATAAACTTTTCGTTAGTAGTATATAGCTTCAATGCAAATTTATATAATAATCAGTTTAAAGATAGTTCTGTTTCCAGTCGGAACCTTGGAAGTGAGTCTTATTTTAAAAAAGTTAATTTCTATCGTTTAAAAAAAGGCTCAAAGAGTCTCCATCTTAATAGTGCTGAGCTTATAAATAATCAAAATACTGGCGATATCATTATGAGTGAGCCAAATGGTGTCATTGTCGATGAAGACGGCAAGACAATCTACTATTCTGGGAAGACAGGATTCTATAAGAAAAAAGATAACCAGCTCAGCTTGAATAGTGATGTCTATATTCGTCACGAAAATACAGAAGCTGTTTCAGGTCATTTTAACTATTTTATTGATGAAGAGGTGATGCATCTAAGTAAGGATGTTGAAACAGAGTCTCGCAATGATAAATCACTCTATGACATCTTTATTAATTCAGAAACACTCAAATATAATGCGAATAAAGGTATTCTTAATTATTTTGGAGATGTCTCAGGGAAAGTGACACGAAAGAGGAAATTTGAACAGCCAATCTCATTTAAAAGCAATAAGTTAGACTTCTTTGAAGAAGATAATAAAGCTATTTTAACAACGGACGTTCAGGTAGTTAAAGGCTCGACAACGGCCAATAGTCGATCTGGTGAATTATTTCTGGAAAACTATAATAAAAAACTCAAGTATTTTGCTCTGTCTGACGATGTGGTAGTTAACCAAAAGGTGAATCCAATTGGAAAGAAGCCTTTTGAAAGAAGAGCCTTTAGTGAAAAATTAGAGGGTTACGCCAAAGAAGAGATTGTTGTTCTTTTAGGTTACCCAAAAGTTTATCAAAATGAGGATGTTATCAAAGGAAATATTGTGATCTTACGAGATGATAATGAAACGATAGAAGTTGATAACGCCAATACAAACTTTAGGTTGAAGTAATGGAAGACATAAAGGCAAAGCTCCAGGCTGAGGGGTTAAAAAAAACTTATAGCGGGCGAACAGTTGTAAATGGTGTGAGCCTAGATGTTGAACAAGGTGAAGTTGTTGGTCTCTTGGGGCCTAACGGAGCAGGAAAGACAACGTCGTTTTATATGATTGTTGGTTTAGTAAAAGCAGATGAGGGGTCAATAACTTTATCTGGTGCTGATCTTACGATGGATCCTATCCATAAAAGAGCTTTGAAGGGAGTTGGTTATCTTCCACAAGAGGCTTCAGTGTTTAGAGATCTTAGTGTTGAAGCAAATATTTACGCTGTTCTTGAAAATAGAGCACTACCAACAGCGAAGAAGAAGACTCTTTTGAATTCCCTGATCAAGGACTTTGGTCTGGGGCATATTAGAAAATCAAAAGGGGGTGCTCTTTCCGGTGGAGAGAGAAGAAGGGTTGAGATTGCACGAGCCCTGGCGCTAGAGCCAAAGTTCGTACTTCTTGATGAGCCATTTGCGGGAGTTGATCCACTTGCCGTAAGTGACATTCAAGCAGTCATCTCAGGTCTTAAGCGTCGAAACATTGGCGTATTGATAACGGATCACAACGTAAGAGAGACGCTAGGAATTGTTGATCGAGCGTATATAATGAATAATGGTGAATTACTCGTAAGCGGGAAGCCTGACGAGATTGTAAATAGTGAAAGAGCACGGAAGTTCTACTTAGGCGAAGAATTTAAAATGTAAATCTTTAGTCTAAAATAACTTTAGGTGTTTTTATGGCAGTAAAATTATCACAGAGTCTTAAACTACAACAAGGCTTGATGATGACGCCGCAGCTTCAGCAGGCGATCAAATTACTTACTCTTACCCACATGGAAATGACGGATATGATTGCCAGTGAAATGGTTGAGAATCCGATGTTGGAAGAAATTCAGCCTGGGGATAAAGTTGATTATTCAACAGAGAGTTTAGAAACACAGAATAAGGAAACATCATCTGACGACTTTAAAGAAGACGTTATGATTTCAAAGCAGGATGATAGTATCGACTGGCAACAGTATGTCGATAGCTATAATTCAACTTCATATGGTCAGAATATGGCCACGCCAGATTTTAGTGAAGCTCCTAATTACGAGAATATGGTTTCTAAGAGTATGACTCTTGCCGAACATCTCGAGTGGCAACTAAGAATGGAAGATTTAACAGAAGAGGAGTGGGAAGTTGCTCTTGAGCTTATTCATAATGTAAATGACGATGGTTATCTTTCGCTTCCTTTTGATGAGGTCATCGAAGATTGCAAACTTGATAGAGAAGCCTGTCTTGATATTCTTGAAGTTGTTCAAAGATTAGATCCTGTTGGTTGCGGATCTGAAAACTTAGTAGAATGTTTACTTGCGCAAGCACGAATTGCTGAAGAGAGAAGTCCTTTACTTGAAAAGATTATCAGAAATCATTTAACTCATTTAAAAAATAGAGATTATAAGAAAATTGTTGCTGAAACAGGTGTAAGTGAAGAGCAAATTAAAGAGACTGCTCAGCTACTACATAACTTTCACCCTAAGCCAGGTCGACTTGTTTCACCTGCAGAGACTCATTATGTAACTCCTGATGTTTATATTGTTGAAGTTGGTGGAGAGTTTGTTGTTCAGGTAAACGATGATGGTGTTCCAAGATTAAGAATTTCTAAGATGTATCAAGATATGCTCAATCAAATGGAGACTAATCAAAACAAAGAAGCAAAAGAATTTGTTAATGAGAAGTTAAAGTCAGCTTTATGGCTAATCAAATCAATACAGAATAGACAGAGAACAATTGAAAAAGTTGCAAAGTCTATTGTTAAGAAACAGCAAAACTTTTTTAAGAAAGGTCCAAAGCATTTGAAGCCAATGATCCTAAAAGATGTTGCGAATGAAATTGGTATGCACGAGTCGACAGTATCAAGAGTAACTTCTGGAAAGTATATGCACACGCCAATCGGAATGTTTGAGTTAAAATACTTCTTTAGTTCAGGTATTGGAGGAAAAAACGGTGGTGTAGATGTTGTTGGAGAAGTCTTAAAAATTAAGATTAAAGAGCTAGTTGCTGCTGAGAATCCAAAGAAGCCTTTAAGTGATCAGAAGATCGCCGATCTTTTGAGTCGAGAAGACGTAAAAGTTGCGAGGAGAACGGTCGCCAAGTATCGAGAATCACTAGGAATTTTGTCTTCATCGAAGCGTAAAGTAAAATAATAATTCATTCTTTAGGGAAGATTCCGATGAGGAAGTCCCGACAACATAATAGTGCCTTACTATAGGAGAACGTATTTTATGAAAGTTACAATCACATTTAGACATTTAGATCACACACCATCACTAGATGAAAGAATCAATGAAAAGTCAGAGAAACTGGCGAAATTTCTGGGTGGCCGATCACATATCAAATGGGGATGTACTGTTAAGAATGGCAATCACTATGCAGATGTAGAATTGCTAGGTCCTAAGTTCAAGTACCATGCTACAGGAAAGTCAGATAGTCTTTATAAATCGATCGACATTGTTGTTGCTAAGCTTGAGAAACAGATCCAGAAGAAGAAAGAAAAGCTTGTTGCAAAGAAGGATAAAATGCAACACAAGGACCTTGAGATTCTTGATCATAATGAAGCTTGGACTGATTATGATGAAAATGCTTATGATGATATTGCCTAGGCAATGTTATTAGAGATAAAGCGTGCTGAAACTTTATTAAGAAGGGCCTGGAATCAGGCCCTTTTTTATTATTGACGCACTATTTTAAAAAATGAATTAACAGCCTCTTGAGGTATTTCTGATTCTGTTGAGAAAGTTTTAATTAGTTCGACGATTTCTTCTGGGGTTACAGGTTTTCCTGAAGTAACATGGCCAGCGACCTCTTCAATAATCCCGGATAGTTCCTCCCTATTTTCATTAAAGGCGAGAGCTTCTTCTCTAGATATTGCGTTTGGTAGATTGTTAAGATCAATATCTTCAAGCTCAACACTATTTGAATCTTCATTAAGTAAAATAAGTCCAAATGAAGCCTCCATAAGTCTTTTTAGGGGATTTACACTATCAATATTAATTGCATTATAAATAAATGAAGCTCCAGCAACAGGAACTAATAAAGGACATAGTACAGCAAAGCCAGAGGAGTACATAGGTCCATTGTCGACCGGATCATTTAAAAATGCACAAGAAGCGAGACTAATAACAAC
>CAWUIU010000166.1:0-7533 GCA_963922285.1 uncultured Oligoflexia bacterium
ACGACAACGTGTACATATACACCTAATGTAAACTTCTTTGGGACAGATACTTTTACGTTTAGGGCCCGAGATACTTTAGGATCGCTAGAAACTACAAATGATATGACGGTTACTATTACAGTAAACTCTGTCAATGATTTACCAGATGATGTTACGACGACAAGTGGTGGTCCAATTAGTGGTGGAACAAGCTCTGTTGTTTTCTTTGAAAGTCCAACTTGGAATCTTGATGACACAACGGATGCCAATTGGGATTCGACCAATAATGGTTTCGCTTTTTCCTTGGCAGATGCTGCAGATATTGAAGATACAGCAGCAAATTTAGAATACTACCTAACAGATGGAGCGGGAACAATCATTACTGATGGGAGTGTCTCTGGAATTGGTGAATTATCACACTGTATGAATTTAGCTAATTCTACGGGGCCAACAGATCGTACATGCTTATTTGTTCCATCTGGTGCTGATGTAAATACTGACACATCTGGTGTCATGGATTTTTACTTTATTGTTCAAGATACAGCCGGTGGTCAAGCTCTCGTAGAAGATACTTTTTCTATCGAAATTGCTGGTGTTACTGATGTCGCAACTTTTTGTACTTATTCGAAATATTCAAGAAAGAAGGGGCGCTATGAATGTGGTCTATCTGGCTGTATTGGCAGTGGAGCACCTGAGTTTGACCCCGTTTCACACACGAGTGATGACCCTGTGATTTACGCAGATACATCGACAGGTAGTTGTTATCAATCAACTTCAACGTCTAAAAATGGTTGGTCGCAAGTCACGGCCTACTTAGGAGATGTAAAAGTAGGAGAGGCGGAGACAATCTTAATTGATGATATTATTCTCAATGAAGGTGGTGGAACAGATGAAGATGGTGAAGACTTTAGAATTAATCTGGATACCTCTTCTTTTACTATTTCCAATACAAATCTAATAAAGAGAGAGAATGTAAACTTCCTCTTTGATGAAGATAATGACGGGACAATTGATCAAACATATGACTCTGATACAGAATCTGACTTAGATTTCTCTGTCGGTTCAACTTCAGGTTCAGCAACGACTTCAGGTGATGTTGCTGATCCAATTAATCAAGATGGACTACAAATTGAAATTATTCCAACTTCTGGGGAAACGGGAAGCGCAACAATTAGCTTTGGCTTCTGTTCAGGGGTTACTTCATTTACAGGAACTGGTACGACGTATAGTACTGATCTTGCTGTAAGTGATGTAGTTGAAATTGGTGGAGAGTATGTTCGAGTTGTCTCTGTCACAGGTGATGATAAATTTAAAACAACTTCAAGTATAAGTGCTGCAGTGACAGGTACTGCAATTACAAAGGTAAGTGGAGAGACCACGAGAACCGGAACAATTAATGTTACTGGAGTTAATGTTAGTGGGACTGGTACACTTTTTAACACAGAAGGTATTATTGCTGGCGATATTTTAAATATTAGTGGCCGCTACTATGAAGTCGCAACTGCTCCGTCAGAGACAAGTATTACTCTAACAACATCTGTACCTTCAACGATTTCAAATGTTACTTTCTCTGAAGTCACAAGTACATCTGCTGTTGCTGGAACAGTGGACTCAACATGTGATGAAGGATTGATTTCTTTTAATGTTGAAGTTATTGGCAATAGTGTCAACCATGAAGGATGGACAACGATAAAGTCAGTAGGGGTTAGATCAACTAAAACTGGAAAACCGATTGATATAAATTCTAGTTGTCCTTTCTCACAGGCGAAGTGTAATGGTGGTGAGCCTTGTTATACAACATCAAGCGGCACTCCAACTGTAGATGCTGATATTGTAGGTGCTATCTATAAAACTTCTTCTGGATGTTATTATGCAAGCGCACTGAGCTCAGCAGGGACAACGTGGACATCGATTTCTCCATTTTGTAATATTACAGAAGTAAAAGATAGTGATGCCAATACAAGATATAATTGTGGATCAAGTGTAACATCAGATTGTGGCGCAAGTGACAGTACGTCGTGTACAGGTGTGACTGGTGGCTATCCAGCTCTTGAGCCAAATGCTTCAAGTGTATATCAAGACGGTGATGGTGTTTGTTATCAGTCTAATGGTGGCACAACGACAACTAGTTGGGTAATAAAAGATTTATTAAATTCAGATTCAAGTACAACATGTGATGATGATCTCTTTAGTGGATCTTGTATTGGTGAAGGTGCTCCTGATGGAACTGGCTTTAACCTTGATCCTACTCAAAATGTTGGTGTTTACTATTACGATGCTACATCGATATTAAATGATGAATTTAGATGTTGGTATAGCGATGGGACGAGTTGGACAAATTATCCTTCAGTTAATGAAATCACGATCAGTTGGAATGCTTTTTCTTTGAATGGAACTGGCGCTATCTCTGGATACAATGTCTACCGACGTGAACCAAATACAGATTATGATTATGAGAATCCGATTAATATCGATGAAGTAACAATTATTGAAAATCAATTCGTTGATAATGGTGAAAACTCTGTTTCTCCTCCTTTGCCAGGAAAAACATACTTCTATGAAGTTAGGCCTATTGTTACACTTGCTGATAGCTCCAAGATTGAATTAGCTTCAAACACTCGTGTGAGTAATTTACGACTCATTTCTCCGCCTGCTAATCAAGTCTTTGCACACAGATGGATGATTAATAAAACCATTTGTGGTCTACTAAATTCATCTGCGCAAAAAGATCGAAACTATGCTTGCCCATATGTAGGTCTTGGTGACGTTGATTCATCAGCATCTCCAGTTAGTGGCTCAGATTATGTTTATGATATTGGTAAAGATTATATTATAAATCGTAATGAACTAGGTTGTCCTTATACTTCAAGTGGTTGTTCTACAGCTGATGGAACATGTATTGGTGATGTTGTTCCAAATAATGGCTCTGATGGAGTAGATGGTGACTTTTATTATAACAGATCATCAGGAACATGCTTTTACAAAACCGGGGGAGCTTGGTCAGCAGTTACAGATGGTAATTTACAAAATAATGAGATTGAAACGACCTTCTCCTCATTTTTACCTCCGTTAGTTAATATTAATGCCAGTGAGGCAAGAGTAATATGTCAGTCTCAAGATGTAGGTGCTTCATGGATTGATGGGGTTACACTATCTTCAACTCCATTTGATCTTCCTTCTAGAAAAGAACAAATTGCTTATTCTCAGTGGGAGATTTCTTCGGCTTTTGATGAAAATGATGCTGGGACAATTGAAGAAGGACTCGCTATGAATGCATCTTCAAAATGTAATTCTAATAACGCCAACGGAATTGACTCCGCTTACACTGATACAGTCTTACCTGTTTCGACGAATCGTTATTCCATTCCGGGAACTTTATCGGGGACAATTCGTTCTGTCTACACAGGTAGTGAACAGACTATCGATTGTCAATCCATGTTTGGAGTACAAGATTTTGCTGGAAATGTTAAGGAGTGGACTACGACTTCAATGAAGCTTGAAAACCCTGGTGATTATGAATTTAGTACGGCAGCAGTTTTAACGGGAACTGTCTCTGTTGGAGCTGGAACTACTTCCGTCACGGGAACAGGAACAGCTTTTACAACAGAGCTTCAAGTTGGAGATTATATAACTATAGGATCTGAAAATGTTCGAGTGGATTCAATCGTTTCAAATACATTGCTGAATCTGTCAAGTAATCACACTGCTGGTGCAACAGGAGTTAGTTATTCTAATAACGGCTTTGATTTAGCAAATGCACTTTCGTTTGACTCAAGTTCTAACCTTGATACAACTACTGACATTTATGAATTTAATGGAACGGTTGGTCCTTGTGCAGATTTAGATAGTGATGGCTCTTGTGAATCAACAATGACAAGCTGGTTGTTTGAAACGACCTCAACTTATGATGCAAATTATATGAATATTCCGATGGGTCTTCCATTTGCGGATAATTTTGTAACAACTAATACAAGCTCAACAGCACTTCCTTATATTTCTCAGATAGGATCGACAGCTGGAATAACAAACGCTCAGTTAAAGGACGATCAAATTCAAATAGAACCGAGCTTAAATGATCAAGACGTTGTTCATATAGCTACTGGTGGAAGTTACACATCAAACTCTGGTGCAGGCACATATGCAATGGATCTAGCTTGGAGATTCGGTTATAGCAGTGAGATCGGTGCTCGTTGTGTTATTCCGATAGATCCAGTAAGTTATGACGAATAGACAGAGCTTGTTGGTCGGTTAAATAAAAGCTGTTTTTCCATATACAATTTGCTATTATTTCCTATCGTTCGTATCGTAAGGGAAATGTCATGTTCTTTAAAAAGAAATCCATAGAGGAAATAGGTAATGGAAAGGTTATCGCCTTTCTTAATCAAAAAGGTGGAGTCGGAAAGACAACCATGTGCTTTAATAGTGCACACGCATTAGCACAAAAAGGTTATCGAGTACTTTGTATTGATATGGATCCACAGGCCAACTTGTCATTGTTATTCGACGTGGACCTAAGTGTTAATGAAGGACCATCAATTCATCACTTACTAGTTAACTCAGTCAGAGAGTTAAAGAATTTGCATAGTTCTGATCTCGTGGATGATTCTCTGGTTAGAGGTGAAGTTGACTTGATTCCTGCCTGTCAGGCGTTATCTGGATTTGAACTCACCATGGCGGCAATTAATAGTCCGAGACAGCTTATTTTAAGAAAGTTTATCGAGAAAAATGATTTATATTCTCGTTATGATTATATTGTCCTAGACTGCCCTCCTACGTTGGGCTTACTCGTAATTAATGCCGTGTGTGCTGGTCATGGGGTCATCGTTCCATTTAGACCAGATGATTTCTCAAAGAAGGGCCTTCTTCACTTTTACGATATGTTAGACGATGTGGCCGAAATGGGTATTGTGCAAGCGCCTGAAGTCCTTGCTCATATTCCAAATCTCGTCGATAATAGACGTAAGCAAGAGGAGATCGACTTGGAAGAAATTCGTGAAGTGATAACGGGCCATTTTGGTGAAGATAGTTTACTTGAGCCATTTTACAATCGTGCTCAATTAGTGAAATCACAGGCATCAAAAAAATCTGTTTTTGATTTTCAGTCAAAAGAGTTTGCCCCACTTCATCAACAATTTTCTAAAATTGCCGATGTTATAGTTGGTCTAAATCATTAAGGGATTTTATGAGTGCTAAGAAAAATCCACTCTACGTGGTGACTGATAATGGAAATACGGTGGAACAAGCGAACGGTATGGTCGATGCAATGATTAAGAAACTTGGTCTTGAGTCAATGATTAATCTAATGAATTCAATTTTGAGTTTAATGACGGACCAAGTTGGAAACTATGGCTTTTTCCTCTACCTGCAAGAAATTGTTGATCAATTCGCTGTATTCATTGAAAGTATCATTGAAAAAGTAAGCCTTTTTATTCCGTCGAACTCATAAATATAAAGGTATCCGAATACTTTTAACGCCTTTAGAAGTATTGGCCGGTAGGGATTCCGACAGAGAGGCCCCACATGCTTGATTCTTGGCCGTCACGTGCCCAACGGATGTAATTTATTTCCCAGAAATAGCCTTTTCCCCAGCGAATCCATGCATTATCATAGGTCTCTTCACTATCAGTTGATAAGAACATCCCATAAACAACGGAATAATTCTCAATACCAAAGGCATGTTTCCAGAATGCTTCGAAACCCTGTGGATAGATAATTCTTGTTACTGTTCCAGTGTTTGAATCATATTTATTTGAAAGAATTTGTGCTCCTAAAAGTGGTGTGATTTCAAGTCTTCCATCAAAGATCTTTGCTAGATTATAGGCAAAGTAAATTCCACCATTGTTAAAAAGAGATTCATTATAAATGAAAGCATCAAACGCGCGAAATGATGTCTCACTATCAAGGTCCCACTTGGCATAGATCATGGCCGCAGGTGCAATTTTTGTGTCTCTTTCTTGCTTATCATTAACGGCTTTAAATGAATATGGACCAAAGCCAAAAGCTGTTTTTAGACGGTGAAAACGATTTTTTACATTTGCTTTAATAGTAACTTTTCTCCTATCACCTTTATCGTTTATCATATTAAATTTTAGAGGAATACTATTCATTAAAACAGAAGTGAATGGTCCTCTTAGACCATTTTCAAGATGAAAATCTGGAGTTGACCAAGTCATTGTCATTCTCTGATATTCCTTTCCGATTTTACCTATCGTCTCCATTCGACAACCAACCGAAACATATTGATCATCGAGACCCTCAACCTTAATACCGTAACGAGCACAACTATAATCGATGAGGTGACCCTTCTTATCATTTAGGGCAACATTAGAATTAACTCTAAGACTTTCGACAAGATTATCTGCTTCATATATTTCGATTTGTTCAGTATCAAAGAGATTAACGTAGATTTTTATATTCTTAGTTCCATTTTTACCTTGAAGAATAATATTCTTTCCTTCGTACTTTAAAGAAGTGGTCTTATTACTTTTAACAGTTAGTGAAGCAAGTGCTCTTGGAGCTAGGATATTTGATTTGGTACGAATCCACTGAGTAGAACCTCTGATAAGTTTAAAGCTAACATTTTCGTTAGATTTTAACTTTTCAAAAGAAAAGTTGTTAAGATTAATTTTAATTCTCTTTTCACCAACTTTTACAGGACCAAAAGAGATATCAATTGCCGATAATGCTACAAAATGTATTGAAAATAATAGGATAAAGATATGCATACTTTATTGTAATCACGGTCAGATCTCTGGACTAGGTGGAAATTTAGGAAGGTAAATTTCTTTAAAGTTTTTTTGCTTATAACCGACAAGTTTACTAAAGAAAAAAAGGGTTACAAAATGAGTCTTCTTAGGGGAGGAACTCTTGTTGGTTTGCGAATAGAGCCAGTTGAGAGTGATTATGATAAGTATGAAAAACTTCTTAAAACACGCTTACGTGGCAATTTTGAAGCAGGTGAAAAGGTAAAGTTGGCAACAAGTGGATTTTTGAAGTCTTTTGATTGTGCAGTCTTGTTAACCACAAGAAGAATTGTACTTCTTTATCTAAACGAAAAGAAAATTACTGGAATTGAACAAATCACTTATTCAAAAGTATTAGATATCGATGTAAAATTAGGTTTACTTTCAGGAATGATCATAATTGAAAGTAAGAAAGGCAAGTTCGTTCTTAAAAACATTAACAAAGAACACGCAACTAGCTTTAAGGGCTTATTTCTTAGGCTGATGAAAAAGGCAAAATTAAACGTGGATCTTTCTTATTCTAATACTTATGTTAATGATGTGATGGAGAAGCTTGAATTTCTTAGAGATCATGAAATTATTTCTGAGGAAGACTATCATGCACAAAAATCAGAACTTTTAACAGTCTAACTGACTTCTCATCCTTCCTATGTTAATTTCTTCAAAATTATTGAATTTTGGAGGTCCTAGTGGAAATTTCCGCAAGAATTGAGACATTGAAAGAAGAGTTTTCTCGCTTTTGTGACTGGGAAGACAAGTACAAATATATAATCGGACTTGGTAAAGACTTAGCTGAAATGCCAGAGTCACA
>CAWUIU010000167.1:0-7503 GCA_963922285.1 uncultured Oligoflexia bacterium
TCGCCATAGCATCTAGAACATATATGATGAGCTTATTAAGAATATATTCAATTTTTATAATAAACTTCACAAAACCTCGTATATTTAAGCCATTAGGCATTAACTTTATCGGCTCAAAATCTTCTTAATTTAGTATATCACTACAAAATGAGGAAAATTTCTCCATTCTTAAATATGATTGATGAATTCTTCATGGGTCACCTCATTTTATTCGAAAAGTAGAAGTGTATTAGGACGTCATAGAGAGGAACAATAGGAGAATATTGTGAATTTTCAGTTACTTACATTGGTTTTAACTTTCTTAACAGTTAGTTGTGGACCGATTAGATTTGATCGAAGTTATCTTTCTCAAATGGAAGAGGATGAGGAGAGTTTGTTTTCTCCTGGTGAGTCTTTCGATACCGTTTCTGGCGATACAGGAAGAGTTGTCATTTCGAGAAATCAATTAGCTAGCAGGACACCAGATTACGAAAAGTATAATCCGGAATGGAGTGAAGATAAGAAAATACGTTATGAGCTGGACAAGAAACTTGGAAAGTTAGATGAGGATCAACAGATTTGGTTTAAAAGAAATGAGAATCTCTTTGCGACAGATTCCCAGAAAATTTACTTTCTCGGACTCAGTGAATCTGAAAGAGAAGACTATTTATATAGTCTCCATGGACAAAATGTTAAAACAAATTCGAGAGGTAGGAGTCCTGCGTCAACATTTAGATATTCTCCTCGTTCCTCAAGGGTTATTGCTCTAGGAATGGGAAAAAATGAGGTTGTTAGTACTTGGGGAAATCCACATCATGTAGAAGTTGCTGGAGACCCGAGACTTGAGAACGAAAGATGGATTTTTTACGAAGCAGGTGCGAAAAAATTTGTTTACTTTGAAAGAGGTGTTGTAGGTGGCTGGGTTACTGAATAAATTAAAGTAATTCTAGAAACTTAATGCCTTATGTAGTAAAAGTTTCACTTCAATAATTAATAAGGGAGAGAACGTGTCAATTTATTCTATGACAGGTTTTGGGAAGTCTGAAGTTGAGAGAGAGAATGTCATAATTTCCATTGAACTCAAGTCAGTAAATCATCGTTTTAAAGACATTAGATTTAAAATGTCATCTGTCTTTGCGCCTATTGAAATTGAGTTAAGAAACTTAATCGCTGAAAGTTTTAAAAGAGGAAGTTTCGAAGTTTTCATCAATTATAAGAAAATTGAATCTCAAAAAAAGTTTGAAGATATTGATTATACGAGAGTTGAGACTTTTGTGTCTTCGTTTAAAGAAGTGTCTGAAAAGTTAAATCTTGAATTAAGTATTAGGCCTACTGACTTTTTAAGATCTGAATTTCTTATTGATCAAGATGATAAATTTCAAGATCAAGTTTTAGAGATGGTTAGAGAGGGATTTCCTAGTGCAATAAAAGCCCTTAAAGAATCTCGTAAGATTGAAGGTCAAAAAATGACAGCGGTCTTAGAGAATCACATAAAAGAATATAAAGAGCATTTTGAAGTAGTTGAACAAAAGGCTGAGACTTTTCAATTTGTTATTAAAGAACGTCTTGAAAAAAAGTTTGCTGATATGAAAACATCTCTTCCTGTTGATGAGCCTCGTTTTATGCAAGAAGTAATTTTCTACATGGAGAAAATGGATGTTCATGAAGAAATTAATCGTATTAAAGCTCATCTTGAAAAATTTCACGATCTTTTAAGTAAAGGTGGTGAAGTAGGGCGTCAGATTGATTTTCTTATCCAAGAATTGAATAGAGAGACAAATACAACTGGTTCAAAATCGACAGTTGAAGAAATTTCAGCAGCTGTTGTTCAAATGAAAGTTCACTTGGAGAAAATAAGGGAGCAGGGGCTAAATCTTGAGTAAAGGAAAGATTATTGTCATTGTCGCTCCTTCTGGAACGGGAAAGTCAACTTTAATTAAAAAGTTAAAGGCTGACTTTACTGATCTAATCGAGTCAGTTTCCTTTACAACTCGTCAAATCCGTAAAGGTGAAATGAATGGAGTTAGTTACAATTTTATTTCTAAAGATCAGTTTTTAGAAATGAAAGATGAAGGAGATTTCCTGGAGTGGGCGGAAGTTCACGGGAATTATTACGGAACTTCAAAGTCATTTGTTAACGATCAATTAGAAAAAGGTTGTCAGATACTCTTTGATTTAGACGTGCAAGGTACAGACTCGTTTAAAGATTATTTTGGGGAGAGGGCAAGAGCTATTTTTATCGCTCCACCTTCGGTTGAAGTACTAGAAGATCGTTTACTTAATCGAGGTACAGAGAGTGAAGATTCACTTCGTATTAGATTGGGAAATGCTAAGAAAGAATTAGAGAGACAACATGATTTTGATCATCGTGTTGTTAATGATGAGCTCGATAGAGCTTATGATGAATTGAAAAAAATCGTAACTGGAGAATTAAGTTAATGTCTGTTTATCAAAAACTAGATTTTTCTCATGAAAGAGATCTTAATATCGATGAACTTTGTAGAAGAGTTGAATCTTACTATCCAGATGCGGACTTTACACTTTTAAAGAAAGCTTATCGTTTCGCTGAACAAGCACATGAGGGGCAAAAGAGATCTTCTGGTGAAGATTATATAATTCATCCGATCAACGTTGCTGCGACGTTGATTAAATTACGACTTGATATGGATTCAATTATTGCAGGTCTCCTTCATGATGTTGTTGAAGACTGTGATGTTGAGCCAGCAGATATTGAAAAAGAGTTTTCTACAAGTATTGCGCAAATCGTTGTTGGTCTTACAAAAATCTCAAAAATAAAATTTAAAACAAAAGAAGAGTCTCAAGCTGAAAACTTTAGAAAAATGGTTGTAGCGATGGCTAAGGACCTACGAGTAATTATTGTAAAGCTTGCCGATAGAATGCATAACATGAGAACTCTTCAGTATGTTTCAGAAGAGAAGCAAAGAAAAATTGCAAATGAAACGCTAGAGATCTATGTACCATTGGCGAGTCGCCTGGGGATTAATTCAGTGAAGACTGAACTCGAAGATATTTGCTTGAGATATTTACACCCTGAAGTATATTATCGACTTGCTGAAAAGATAACAATGAAGAAAACTGATCGTGAACACTATATTGGTGATACGATTACAATCATTCAAGACAAGCTTCTCGAGTATGGAGTTAAGGCTGAAATTAAAGGTCGTCCTAAACACTTCTTTTCAATATATAAAAAAATGAATGCAAGGGGTGTTGATTTTGAACAAATTCATGACATCTTAGCATTTAGAATTATTGTTCCTAATATTACTGAGTGTTATAAGGGGCTTGGTATCATACATTCGTCTTTTACGCCAATTCCTGGAAGATTTAAGGATTATATTGCAATTCCTAAGGTTAATAATTATCAATCTCTGCATACGACAGTTATCGGTCCAAAGGCGGAGCGTATAGAAATTCAAATCAGAACAATAGAAATGGATGAAGTTGCTGAGAAAGGGATTGCCGCACACTGGAAATATAAAGAAGGTATTGCTGGTGGAGCAACTAAACTGAAATGGATAGAAGAGCTTTTAGAATTTAATCAAAATACAGAGAACAACGCTGAATTCATGAGTCATGTGAAAAATGATCTTGATATAGGAGGCGTGTTTGTTTTTACTCCTAACGGAGATGTATTCGAATTAAGACATGGAGCAACTCCTCTTGATTTTGCTTACGCTGTGCATACAGAAGTTGGTCACAAATGTGTCGGTGCAAAGATAAATGGCAAGATGGTTCCACTGAAGCACACTCTAAAATCTGGAGATACTGTTGAAATTTTAACGTCAAAGTCGCAGACTCCTAATAAAGACTGGATAAATATAGTTAAGTCATCTAAAGCAAAGTCAAAAATAAAGGCATGGCTTTTAAGAGTTGAAAGAGAAAAGAATATTGAAATTGGAAAAGAGACTCTTGAGAAAGCTTTCAGAGTCTTTAGCACTACCCTTAAGGCTGTTATAAAGAGCGGTGAACTAGAAATTGCTCAACAGGAACTTGGGGCAAAGAGTGATGATGAAATCTTTATTAATGTTGCTGTAGGGAAGTTTTCTGCTGAAAAAGTTACTCAAGCAATACCAAGTTTAAAAGTGGAAGAAAGTGAAGAAAGTGTCTCTGAAAAACTTGAAGAGATTAATTCTTTTTCTAAAAGCTTGTCTAAGTCAGCAAAAAGAAAAACACATAAAGATAATGCTGTGATTGTTGATGGTTTTGACGATGTCATGGTTCGAATGGCCAAGTGTTGTAATCCGATTCCTGGAGACCCAATCATCGGCTATATAACACGAGGTAGAGGAATTACTATTCACCGTGCAGACTGTACTCGTTTTGATGTTGGAGACCTTGCTAGACAGATTCATGTCGAGTGGAATCCTGAGTTTAGCTTTAGGCACCCGGTTGCTATTCGCATTTTAACTCATGACCGCCCGGGAGTTTTATCAGCAATTTCAAAAAGTCTTAATAATATGAATGTTAATATTAGGTCTGCTATTGCTAAATCAACTACAGATAGAAAGGGTAGTTTTATTTTTGAGATTGAAGTTAAGGATTATTCTGAACTATTAAAGACTATTAGTGGTATCGAGGCACTAGAGGAAGTAATCTCTGTCTCTAGAGGTTAATTTACAGTCGGATCATATTCTTTTATGTAATTAGAAACTTTTTGCGAAGCAGATTTAAATAATTTTTTAAGAGAAAGGTCTTCTCTTTTTAGTTTAATTACAGATGAAAACTTGTTAGCGAGAGTTTTTCCTTCTTTATCATATCTAAAGGCATAGTAGACATCTTGTGTTGAAAGATATTTCTGTTTAACTTTAATGCTTTTAATTTTTAATTTCTCTAAAGCTCCAACGCCAGTAACTGCTTCACATATAAAGCCTTGAACTCTTCTTTTTTGTAACATAGAGAGACAATCTTCATCTGAGTTGGCAAAATAAAACCTCGTGTTTACAGAATTATTTATTTCAGGAGCATAAGGATAACCATTTGTGAGGCAAATATCTTGCTCTTCGATCTTATCGATGGGCTCTTTAGCAAGATAAAATAAAAAGTCTTTCTTAAAGTAAAATGGAACTGACTTGGCTACTTGAGTAGAGTTAAGAACATCGAGACTTGGAAAGTATCCATCAAGTTCTCCAGCAAGAAATTTTTTAACCGTTCTTGCTGGAGGGTAGACTTCAATTTGTATTTTAATATTATTTTTTTGTGCTATCTCTTTTGTTAATGCAATGAATTCACCTTGCTCTGCACTTTGTACATACTTAGGTATTAAATATGTACCTATTTTATAAACCTTTGCAGATGTAATCTGTGAAAGAAAGAAAAGTGCAAGTAACTTCATATTATTTTAGATATTGGATAAGAAGTTCTACACCTTGGCCGCTTCCACCTCTTTGAACAAGACTTGGCTTCGCTCCACTTGTCCATCCGAAAATATCAAAATGAGCCCACTTTGTTTTACCAACAAACTTCTTTAGAAAAAGTGCTGCCGTAATAGCGCCTCCATGTCCACTTGCTGCATTTTGCATGTCTGCAAATTCAGATTTTAGTCCCTTAAAATATGGGTCATAAAGTGGCATTCTCCAAGCAATGTCTCCTGCCAGTTGACCTGACTTTAATAACTTATCAGCAAGACCGTCATCATTTGAAAAAAGAGAAGCTATATCTTGTCCAAGTGCAACTTTTCCTGCACCTGTTAGTGTTGCAACATCAATTAACTCACTTGGTTTATTTTCAATTGCCATGGAGATCGCGTCGGCCATAACAAGTCTACCTTCAGCATCTGTATTATGTATTTCAACGGTCATTCCATTTTTCGCTGTGATGATATCACTTGGTCGTGTTGCTTCATCACTTATCGCATTTTCTGCTAGTGCAAGATAGATATCAATATTCTTCTTAGGTTTAGCTGTATCAAGCCATACAGCTAATCCAACAAGAGTGGCCGAGCCTCCCATATCTTTTTTCATGAGTCTCATCCCCACAGCACTTTTTACATCTAGTCCACCTGAATCAAATGTTATCCCTTTTCCAACAAATGCAATATGGCTTTTTGTTTTAGCGTTACGATATGATATTTTGACAATTCGAGATGAATTTTCAGAAGCTTGACCAACAGAGAGAATAAGTCCACATCCTTCTTTTTTAAGTATTTTTTCATCAATCGTTGTGACTTTTACATTTTTTGATTTTTTGAATAGTTTTGTAATACCTTCAGCATAAGTTCTTGGGTTTAATTTGTTAGGAGGAAGGTTGACAAGATGTCTTGCTTGATTGACCCCATGTGAAATTGCAATTGCCTTTACAATAATTGAATCAGATAGTTTCTTACTATCTTTTTTGAATGAAAAGTTTCCTGTAATCTTTGAATTTTCAAAGCGATAGAGTGAGAGATCAATACCAACTATTGCTCCAGTTATTGAGTCATTATCAAAACCAAAGAACTCGACAAGTATGTCTTTAGAATTATGAGAGACAATGTCATTTGCTATATCTGCCATTGATTCTCTTGCGATGGCGTAATGACTTTGGGAGGTGAGCCCATAGTCGTTTTCATTTACTTTGAAGTTCACAAATTTAACTATTGTCGGTCCATTTTGTCCTGCAAATGATGTTTTTTGTTCTCTGTTAAGCTGCTCTTGTTGCCACTTAGGAAGTGCGTCACTAAATGAAAATGCCGTTTCCTTTGAATTATCTTTATTAATAAGTATAACTCTTGTACTAATGTCGTTCTTTTCTTTTGTTGTCTGTCTATCAAGAAAAGTGTTTACTGTAATATTCATAATATTCCTTTAGTCAATGTCTGCTAACCATATATAGGCAAGCGTTCTGAAAAATTTAAATGCTTCTTTATATAAAACTTTGATATTTCTAAATTTAGATAAATCTGTGTTCACACCTTCGTAGTGAAATTGAAATTTGTCATTATTTCGTTTTAGTGAATTTACAATCGCTTTGATTCTTAGGATATGGTAATCGTGAGATATAATTAATGCTTGTTTTACTGCAGGATCTTTTCTCATATACGATAAAGATTCACGTACATTTTCTAATGTGTTTTTTGAGTTATAGTCTAAGTCAAGGTAGTTTAAATTTATCTCTTTAGCATCAATATTACGTAAGATCTTAGGAACATTATTTCTGTTGTTAACTCCAGATATAAGGAGGTTACTTTGATTATATTCTTTAGCCTTTTTTATTGCGAAAGGAATTCTGCCTTTATCTCCTGTGAAGACAATAATGATATCTGGACTTCTTTTGTAATAGTAAGATCTTGATTCTTGAGACTCTTGCTTGGAGACAAGTAAAAGTACAAAGCATGTAATACTGTACAAGAAGAGACATGTAGTTAAAAAAGTTAGAAGGTTCCGTAGTTTTCTACTAAACCTTGTATCACTTGTTTCAAATACATATCTCTTCTTAGGGAAAATCATTTATTAAATATTTCTTGCTGCAATCACTTCTATTTCAACGAGAGCATCTTTTGGCAAACGAGGTACTTCAACACAA
>CAWUIU010000168.1:0-7472 GCA_963922285.1 uncultured Oligoflexia bacterium
AAATGATCTATATACCACCTGATATTGAACACTCATTTAACTCTTCCCTAAACAAAGGAGAAAGATTTATTTGTAATATTGATCACAAATTATGGTCTAAGAATGTAATAACACCTACTCGCCATAATCCAACGATCCTTTCTCAAAACTTGATGATACAAGAAATTCTTTTCTATTTACTATACGGAAATGTAAATCAATGCTCAAATGTCTTTTCAGATGCGTTAACAATAAGATTGAATGAAGCGCTCATCGAGTATAATGAAGTTTATTTAGCTGAAGTAGAACAAATTATAGCCAGAGCAAAAGATCAACGCTTACTTAAAGCAATAGATATGATGAAAAAAGAACTTACACTTTCAATAAGTAACATTGCTAAATCAAATGGACTGAGTTCACGTACGATGAGTCGCTTATTTTCGAAGGAACTGTCTTGTACTCCTAAAGAGCTTCAAAACTTATTAAGAATTAATAAAGCAAAACAGCTTCTAGAAGATCAAAATACTAATCTTATCGATATTGCTCTAAACTGTGGATATAACTCTTATTCACAATTCTTCACACAGTTCAAAAAGATAACAGGAAAGTTACCTTCAGATTTTAGCTTACATTAGCTAGCTCAAGTTCGTTAGTCCAGAGTTGAATTGCTTCAAATAGTATAAGTAAAACCCGTCCGCACACATCTATTCTTAAAAAGAACCTTCGGTGCGTTTTTTGACGACCACGTGACGAAAAAGCTGTGACATCAAAATGCATAAGCATTTTGAACACACACAAACAAAAATGCCCCGCATTCGCGGGGCTAAGTCTTTTTTAAAGATAATTTAGTGTTAAATCACTTGTGTTAATTAACCAATTAACTGTAGAGCTGCCTGACCTTGAGAGTTAGACTGTGCTAGTACAGAAGTACCTGCATTTGTTAAAATGTCTAACTTAGTCTTCTTAGCAGTCTCTGCCGCATAGTCTGTATCTCTGATACGAGAGTTTGCAGCTTCTAAGTTCTCAGAACTTACCTGTAAGTTATTAATTGTCGACGTTAGTCTGTTCTGCTTCGCACCTAGCTCTGCTCTTTGCCCTGAGACTGTTTGAATTGCAGCATCAATTGAAGCAAGACCTTCCTGTGCTGATTCTTTTGAACCAACTGATAGTCCGTCTACACCAAGGTTTGAGATTCCCGCATTTAAAAGCTCAGTATCAAATGAGATTCTATCTTGGAACTCATCGTTATTGATACCAATTTGGAAATCATAAGAGTCACCAGCGCCATTAAGAAGCTTCTTTCCATTAAATTCAGTAACTTGAGAAACTCTTTCAATTTCTTGCTTAAGGTTTTGATACTCTAAATCAGTAAACTTTCTCTCTGTATCACCAACAGTATCTGAAGCTGATTGAATTGAAAGCTCTCTTAGTCTAATAAGAATGTTTGAAATTTCGTTCAAACCACCTTCTGCAGTTTGAATCATTGAAATACCATCGTTAGCATTTCTTTCAGCCTGGTTTGTTGATCTAACCTGAGCTTTTAATTTCTCAGAAATCGCTAAACCAGCAGCATCATCAGCAGAACGAACAATTCTTGTACCTGATGATAACTTACCTAATGTCTTTGCTTTGTCTGTGTTGTTCTGACCTAGTGTTCTTTGTGCAGCCAGTGACGTGACATTTGTGTTAATACGTAAACCCATTGATAACCTCCGTGATCGTGACGTCCCTTATGGAATTTGATCCGAAACCTTTTGGATCAATAAGCTTACTGCTTTTTCTAAATTTAATTATGTAAGGTCTCCTTGACCCTACATGAGACTTCTTCGGACAGACATTTGCTTACTTTAGGAAAAAATTTCATATTTTTACATTTTTTTAGCAGAACATATTAGTCACCTAAATTTCAAAAAAATAACATTATACAAGTAGGAAAAGTACTTAAAAATTAACTCTCTTTTACCGACAAGAATGACATATATGATCGCTAAGAAACCACTTATATTCGTCCACCCTCTTTCAGATTCCCTAGCGAAACTTAAGGATGTAATTGAAGAAATTGCTGAAGATGAGAAGATTGAAATTTACGAGCTTGAAAATCAAGCAGAAATTAATCAACTTCTTCCAACAATTGGCCAGTCACTAGCAATTTTTTCTAATGCAAAGAAATGTGCAATGACTTTGCAGCCTAATCGAAAAGTAGTGAGTAAATTAAACTCAAAAGTATTACTACTTTCAAAAAAAAGTCTGCCTAGACGAACACAGGATAAATTTTCTAAGATTGGTCTTACTGAGTGTATCGTAGAACCTGTTGCACCAAAGACACTCCTCTATAAAGTTAAACTTTTACTGCGCTCAATTGTTGTAAGAGAACAAGAGGAAGAAGAAGATTACGACAAAAAGTTCGCATCAGATGAAGAAGAGACAAATGATACCAATTCTAAACAAAGACTAGAAAAAGGTATTCTTGCTGAAGAAGAAGCTGCTATCGATATCAGTCTCAAGGAAAATGTGACTACTGGATTTGATATAGAAGCTGATGATGACGAAGAAAGTAAAAAGAGTGGCCACCAGGAAGAAGTAATTGAAAAAGAATGGAAAGGTAGTGTTAACGAGACTTCAATTGCAATAGATGAAGAAGAAAAACCGGAAAAAGAAGAATCAGACGAAAATGAAAATTATATTGACTCATACTTACGTGGAAAGAGATCACAGGTTGACGATGTCGACTTTGAAGAAGAATCTATGCAAAAGAACAAGTCATCATATGAAGAAAATTATGATGACGATATCTATAAACAAAATAAATCAAATGAATTAAATCTTAGTGCAGACGTAAATGAAAATAATAATGACCGAGAGGAATCAGATCTTGAAAGAGACGATAAATATTATAAGGGAAAGGTCGGTGAAACAAGTTTAGACCTTGATGTCGACTCAGATGATAGCTATGATTTCTCTGAAGAAATGCAGGAAGAAATTAACGAAGCGAGAAAGAAATCTGAGTTCCACATCGACATCGATGCTGATGAGGATGAAAAGGGACATCTTGAAGATGAATTAGATGAAGATGACATCTATGCGAAGAAAAGAAAAGGGACAGATGAACCGTTAAACTTAACTACAGATGAAGACCAATGGGAGAATTCAGAAGAAGAACAACTTGATGAAGATAACAGAGAAAACGAAAATAATGAACTAGGTTTTGACCTCCAGGCAGATGAAGAAGGTGAAAACCAGAGTAAAAACAATGAGCTCTCCTTAGAAGAGGAGGACAAAAAAAGAGATTCTGATGAAGATGCTGCTGAAGAAATTGAAACTCACTGGAAGGGAGAAATTGCCGCATCAATTGAAATTGAAACAGAAGAAGAAGTAGATGCCAGATCTAGGACTGATGAAGAACTAGATATTGAAAACGATAACCAAAATAGCATAGATGAAGCCTTAGGTCTTGATCTTGCAGCAGATGATGAAGATAACCATAAAGAAGAAACTTCGCTTGAATTCGATGATGAAGAAAGTAAGAGTAATGAAGATGAAGGCTTAAACATTGAAGCAGACGAAGAAATCAATGCTCATAACAAAGAAACTAACCTAGAGTTTGAGAATGATGTTGATGATACATCTCAAGACAGTGAAGATGTGGACGATCAACAATCACGAGAAAAAGAAATTAATGGGAATCTAAATCTCGAATTTGCTAATGAAGACGAAGATATCGAAAAAGAAAATGATCTTGATGAAGACAGTGACTATAAGCGTAGGTCTACTGGGACAAATCTCGAACTTGATGATGACATTGAGAGAAAGACTCATGGTGCTCACACCGAGCATATTGAGACAAATATGGACTCTCGTAAAGGTATTAAGCACCAAGAGTATGACTGGGATATCAAACATGATAAAAAGTATGAGCATGATGATGATTTTGGAAATAAGAAAAAAAATCAAGTCGAAATTTCTTTCAAAGAAAAAGTTGATCTTGGTGAGCAAACTATTGATTATCGAAAATTACAATCTGAATTTGATGCGATTACAATTAATAGAGTTGGTAATAAAAAGAAGCGTACCGGCCCTAAGTATACGGCAGACGAGAACTCCGATGAATTTAGACGCGGCGTATATGCAGGTGAACTCGAAGAAGGTTTAGAAGATATCTCTGAACTTGAAAAAAATGCAAATATAGAACAACAAAAAGATCAATATTTTGAACCTACACCAAATGGTATCGATAGTGCTGTAAGAGTTTTGAATCTCTACCAGGATAAATTTATGAAGAAGGAACAAATTTTTAAATTTGTTGCTAACGAACTTAGAGTACAGTTTAAGGCGAATACTTTTATTTATACATACTCTCAGGAAAAGAATAAGTTTATCCTTTCATTTGATCACACTCATGAAGATTTCTTTCCATCTAATGAAATAAAAGATTTCTGGCCAAGTTTTGCAGCAGAAAATATAGAGTTTTGGATTGAACACAATCTCCCCCATTGGCATGACGAAAATTTTTCAACAGATAAAAACCAATTCTATTATCCTTTGACAGAGGGAAATATTAAATTTGGATTTGCAATCTGCATTTTTGATAAACAAGTTGAAATGGCACAAACAAGAGCTATCGAAGTTATAATTGAAACTGTTCGTGGAATTGTTCTGTCAGAATATCGAGAGCAAAGAGTGGAAGGTTCTTACGAATCTAAGGTAGAGACAAATGAGAAAAAGAACTCTGGAGGCTTCTTTCAGAAAGTATTTTCACTATTTAAGAAGGCGAGTTAATGAACATACCAAATAGTCTATTTCACATTGAAAAAGAACATTTGAAAGAAAAGTTAATTTTTCCCTTTCATCTCTATGTACACAATCCTCAAAGTAAGAGCTACTCACTTTTCTTACCTGCAAATTGCCCACTTGATGCTGACAAAATGCAATTTATTGACCTTGTAGAATCAAAAGGTGGTGAGCTTGCAATCGACAACAAACAAAAGAAAACATTTCTTCACCATATGGACCTTAATGAAGAAGACATCGCCTCTCTTCAAGAAAGAGAACTTACAGATTTTGAAAAAAAGAGACTAGAAAGAATAGCAATACTTGATGCCACAAAAAAATATGATGATAGTGGAAATGAAGTAAAAGAGATTTATGATCTTAAAAAGGGACTTAATGAATGCTTGGAAAATGATAACTTTCTGCCAATGATTAAAAAGGCTAAAGAAGAAGTTGAGATTTTTCCACTCAACATTTCTCCAACAGTGAGTCTTGCAGCCTATTTAGCAGAAAAGTTACTTACTGAAGATAACTTCACAAATCGAGTTGTTGCTATAAGCTACTTCATGACAAAGAATATGGATATGACAAATGAAGAAACACTATCTGATCTTGTTTGTGCTGCCTTCTTTGTACACCTCGGTTACACACAATTAGAAATAGAGATTTCACACATTCCAGAACAAGAGTTTACAGAAGAGCAAAAAAAAGCTCACAAGAAACATCCGGGCTATTCACATCATATGCTCTTAAAGAGCAAGCTTGAAATAAGTGAAAGAGTAAAAAACATAATATTCCAACATCATGAAAGAATTGATGGGTCAGGATATCCGAACCAAAAACATAGTGACTTCATTGACATCTTAGCATTAGTTGTTGGCTCTGTTACACATGTGCTTGAGTTCAGTACTGGTAAAATAACAGGTAATAAGGTACCGATTTCGTCGGTGATTAGCAGATTAAAAAATAAAAGCTTTACCCCTGGACTTGAATTCGAGTTTGGCGATAAAATATATGAGAATCTCATTAATATAATTACAGTTAGCACACCCGATTCTTCGGAAGCTGCATAAGGGAGAAACAAATGGCATTAAAGGCTAATATGAAAATCTTGGTCATCGACGACATGGCCACGATGAGAAAAATTATCAAAAATATGTTAGGACAGATTGGTTTTACCAACATCAGTGAAGCTGATGACGGAGCAACTGCCCTTCCAATGATTGAAGATGCAGCAAAAACAGATGAGCCATATGAATTCATCGTATCAGACTGGAACATGCCAGGAATGACAGGACTTGATCTGCTAAAACACCTTAGAGCATCTGAAGAGTTTAAAGCACTTCCTTTCTTGATGATTACGGCTGAAGCCGAGCAAGGTAACGTCGTTATAGCAGTAAAGGCAGGAGTGTCTAACTTCATTGTAAAACCATTTTCAGCACAAGTACTGAAAGATAAGATTGATAAAATCTTTAACAAGTAAGGATGACTTATGGGACTTTTAGACGATCCTTCAATGCGTGAAATTGTAGTCGACTTTTGCGATGAATCTCTTGCACTTTTTGCTGAGCTAGATGATTGTCTTGAAGTGCTAGAAGACGACCCTACAACCGTAGCTGAATTAGAAAAGTTTGGACAAATAATTGATAGAATTATGGGAGCAGCGAAATCAGTAGGTGCTGATGATGTTGCAACATTTAGTGAACTAGGCAAGACGATAGGATACAAATCGAGTCAAATCAAAGACCTTGCCCTTCTTGAAGTAGTAGTCGCAATTCTATTTGACTCTGTTGAGATTCTTAGAAAAATGATTAACAAGATTAAAACTGGCGAAGATCACGGGCTAAAAACCATCAATACTGACGCTTTTGCATCTAGGCTTAGATGGTTAGCCGATAAATTCAAGAATATCGAACGCTCTTCTGTTTCTTATAAAGAAGAAGGTGCAGATAATGTTCTTGATCAAAATTCGATCGATGATCTCATGAGCAGTTTAGGATTATAGTTTTGGAGATAGATATAATGTCAAATGCAAATTTTTTAGAGTTTTCGAAACCTTTTATCGAAGCAGCAAAGAATGTTTTTGAAACAATGGTTTTTACAAAACTCGAACCAGGTAAACCTGGTGTAAAAAGTGGTAATACTTCAAAAGGTGATGTATCAGCTGTCATAGGACTTAGTGGAGATGTTTCAAAAGACGGTGAAGACAAATCTTATCGAGCAATGCTTGTTATGTCATTTCCATATGAAACTTATGTTAAAGTGGCAAGCGCTATGCTTATGGAAGACTTTACTGAATTTAACGAAGAAATTAGAGATGTTGGCGGAGAAATTACCAATATGATTATGGGTAACGCCAAAAGAGATCTCGCTGGCCTTGGTTATACTTCAAACATGGCGATCCCTTCAATTATCGAAGGTCCTTCACATACAATAAAATATCCTGATGCAAGTACAGTCATCATAATTCCAATAAATTGTGCACATGGGGAATTTTATCTAGAGTTATGTTATGCAGAGGGAGACTAGAAACTATTATAAGGTAGTTTTTCAGTCCCTCTCCATGAGAATAAATTAGACTGTAATTTACTTTGATCTTTATGCTTTTGATCCTTAATTAAATCAATTTTTGCAAAAGTCAAATTTTCAGAGCTATCGCCTTTACCGAAATCTAAGTGATACATTCTGGTCCAAGTTCCAGTATTAATAAAAGTTTTCCCTTCATT
>CAWUIU010000169.1:0-7442 GCA_963922285.1 uncultured Oligoflexia bacterium
AACAAGCGGTAAAGTTGGAAGTGGAGAGGTTAGAGTTATTTCTGGTTCAATCCTATCTGGTAGAAAGATGGAAGGAGCTTTCGCTTACTTAGGAAGCTTTCATAATTCAATTTCACTTCTAGAAGAAGGAAGAGAAAGAGAATTTCTTGGGTGGCATATGCCAGGTCTTGATAAGTTTTCTTTAAAGAGAACTTTTCTTCACTGGTTAAAGCCAGGTCAGTCTTTTGATTTTACAACAAAACTACATGGTTCAAAGAGAGCGATGGTTCCAATCGGATCTTATGAGAGCGTTATGCCTCTTGATATTCTTCCAACTCAACTTTTAAGAGCACTTGCTACTAATGATACTGATCATGCAATTGAGCTTGGTTGTCTTGAGTTAGATGAAGAAGATATCGCACTTTGTACTTTTGCTAGTCCAGGTAAAGTAGACTTTGGACCAATGCTTAGAGCTAACTTAACTACAATTGAGAAAGAAGGATAATAGCTATGCGCTTTTTACAAGACTTAATTACGTCTAAAGAGCATCTTTTTGAAAAGGGTGGAAAGCTAGAAAAGTTTTACCCAATCTATGAAATGATTGATACTTTCGCTTTTACGCCAAAAGATGTTTCAAAAGGATCTGTTCACGTTCGTGATGCGATCGACTTAAAGAGAACAATGATTACAGTTGTTGTTGCTCTATTACCATGTATTTTGATGGCCATGTACAACACAGGTTACCAAGCTAACAAAATCATTTCTTCTATGGTGACAACACCAGAAGGTTGGAGAGCTGATATTATTCTTGGTCTTGGTCTGTCTTATAACCCAACAAGTGTTATTTCAAACTTTCTACATGGAGCACTTTATTTCTTCCCAATTTTTCTTGTAACACAAATTGCAGGTGGTCTTTGTGAAGTCATCTTTGCAACAGTGAGAAAGCACGAAATTAACGAAGGTTTTCTTGTTACTGGTATGCTTTACCCATTAACTCTTCCGCCAACAATTCCTCTATGGCAAGTTGCTATCGGAATTATTTTTGGTGTAGTTATTGGTAAGGAAGTTTTCGGTGGTACTGGGAAAAACTTCCTAAACCCAGCATTAACAGCAAGAGCATTCTTATACTTCGCTTATCCTGCACAAATTTCAGGTGATGCAGTTTGGACTGCAGTTGATGGCTACACAGGAGCTACATCATTAGGTGAAGCAGCTCTTGGTGGTGTTCAAGCAATTTCAGTTAGCTTTCAAGATGCATTTATTGGACTTGTTCCAGGATCTATGGGAGAGACTTCAGCTCTTGGAGCATTAATAGGAGCAATTATTCTCATCATTGCTGGAATTGGTTCTTGGAGGATTATGCTATCAGTAGTCTTATCTGCTGTCGGTTTCTCTTTCCTTCTTAATATGATTGGAAGTGATTCCAATATGATGTTCAGTGTAACTCCTGCATGGCACCTGGTTATTGGTGGTTTTGCTTTTGGTACTGTATTTATGGCAACTGATCCAGTGTCAGCGTCGATGACATATAAAGGTCACTACTTTTACGGAGCACTAATTGGATTTATGACAATTCTTGTTCGTGTTATTAACCCAGCATTCCCTGAGGGAATCATGTTAGCAATCCTTTTTGCGAACTGCTTTGCACCACTAATTGACTACTTTGTTGTGCAATCAAACGTTAAAAGAAGATTAGCAAGAGCTAACGCTTAAGGGGAGGCCAGAGATGTCTAATGATAGTACTTCAAAAACTCTAATTGTAGCGACTCTTCTTTGCGTCGTTTGTTCAGTTATGGTTTCTAGTGTAGCCGTAAAATTGAAGCCACTACAGGTTAAGAATAAGAAGCTTGATATTAAAAAGAACTTACTCGTAACAGCTGGACTTGTTCCTGCTGATGCAGATGAGGCAGCAATTCTTGAAGCTTTCAAAGTTGTTGAGACAAAAGTTGTTGATCTTGCAACTGGTTCTTATGCTGATATTGATCCAGAATCTTTTGATGCAAGAAAAGCAGCTAAAGATTCAAAGATGAATCATATGATTCCTACTGACAAAGACTTAGGAAATATTAAGTCTCGTGCAAAGTATGAAAAAGTTTATTTCATCAAAGAAAATGGTGAGATCAAAAATGTTGTTTTTCCTGTAAACGGAAAAGGACTATGGTCAACACTTTATGGATTTCTTGTTCTTGAAAAAGATCTTAATACTGTAAAAGGTTTAGGCTTCTATGAGCACGGTGAAACTCCAGGACTTGGTGGTGAAGTTGATAATCCAAATTGGAAGAGAATTTGGAATGGTAAGAAGGCGTTTGACGATGCCATGAAACCAGTTATTAAAGTTATTAAAGGAGCTGCTGCTCCAGATTCTAAGCATACAATCGATGGACTTGCTGGAGCAACAATTACAGCAAATGGTGTTACTGGTCTTGTTAGATACTGGCTAGGTAGCGATGCATTCGGTCCTTTTATTGCGAAGTTTAGAGCAGGGGAGATGTAGAGATGAGTTTAAAGAAAACACTATTTGATCCATTATTTGAAAACAACCCAATTGCTCTTCAGATCCTAGGGATTTGTTCTGCACTTGCTGTTACAACAAAACTAGAGTCTGTTCTTGTTATGTGTCTTGCGGTTATCGTTGTTTGTGCTTTTTCGGGACTTTCTGTTTCTATTATCAGAAACCATGTTCCTAGCTCAATTCGTATTATTGTTATGATGACGATTATTGCTTCACTAGTTATCGTGACTGATCAGTTATTAAAGGCCTTTGTTTATGATGTTGCCAAGTCAATGTCTGTTTATATTGGTCTGATCATTACAAACTGTATCGTCATGGGACGTGCTGAAGCTTACGCAATGAAAAATGGTCCTCTAATGTCTTTTATTGATGGGATTGGTAATGGTCTTGGTTACTCGATCGTTCTTATCTTTGTTGGAGTCTTTAGAGAGCTTTTTGGTTCAGGAAAATTATTTGGTATCAATATCATGACACCAATGAGTGAAGGTGGATGGTACATGCCAAACGGTATGGCACTTCTTTCTCCTTCAGCTTTCTTCTTAATCGGGATCTTTATCTGGATCTTAAGAACTTGGAAGAAAGACCAGATTGAACTGGAAAACTAAGACAAAGTTTAAGAAAAAGATAAGGAACATATTATGTTAGAACATTATTTAAGTTTATTCATGAAGGCAGTCTTTGTTGAAAACTTAGCACTCGCTTTCTTTCTTGGGATGTGTACATTCTTAGCTGTTTCTAAGAAAGTTAAAACATCTCTTGGTCTTGGAGTTGCCGTTGTTGTTGTACAATCGATTACAATTCCTGTTAATAACCTTTTGTATAACTACCTTCTAAAGGAAAATGCATTAGAATGGGCAGGACTAATGGGAACAGATTTAAGTTTCCTCGGTCTAATCTCTTATATTGGTGTTATTGCAGCAATGGTTCAAATTTTAGAGATGACTCTCGATAAATTTTTTCCACCGCTCTACAATGCACTAGGGATTTTCCTACCTCTAATTACAGTTAACTGTGCAATTCTTGGTGGGTCACTATTCATGGTTGAAAGAGATTATACATTTGCAGAGAGTGTGGTCTTTGGTTTTGGTTCAGGCGTCGGTTGGGCCATCGCAATTGCAGCTCTTGCAGGTATTAGAGAAAAGATGAAGTACAGTGATGTTCCTGAAGGTCTAAGAGGTCTAGGGATTACTTTTATTATTGTAGGACTAATGTCACTTGGGTTCCTATCTTTTAGTGGTATTCAACTTTAAGACAGGGATTAGGAGTAAAAGATGAATGAAATTGTATTAGGCGTTTTAATGTTTACAGTTGTCGTTCTGGCACTTGTTCTTGTCATTTTATTTGCCAAGAGTCGACTTGTTAGTTCGGGAAATATTAAATTAACGATTAATGGAGAAAAAGTTGTAGAGATACCTGCAGGTGGAAAACTTCTTAATGCTCTAGCAGATCAAAAACTATTTGTGTCAAGTGCATGTGGTGGTGGGGGAACCTGCGGTCAATGTAATGTTAAAGTCCTTTCCGGTGGAGGGGAAATTCTTGAAACTGAGATGTCACACATCACCAAGCGTGAAGCGCGTGAAGGTGAAAGACTAGCATGTCAGGTATCAATTAAGACTGATATGGAAGTTGAAGTTGAAGAGTCTGTCTTTGGTGTAAAGAAGTGGGAATGTACTGTTAAATCTAACAACAACGTTGCTACTTTCATTAAAGAACTTGTTTTAAAGCTACCTGAAGGTGAATCAGTTCCATTTAGAGCTGGTGGTTACATTCAGATTGAAAGACCTGCTGGGTTATCAATTGATTATAAGAACTTTGATGTTCAAGAAGAATATAGAGGAGATTGGGATCACTTCAATTTATGGCAGTACAATTCTACAGTAAATGAAGAGACAATCAGAGCATACTCTATGGCTAATTATCCTGAAGAAGAAGGGATCATTATGCTAAACGTTCGTATCGCTTCTCCTCCTCCAAGAGCTCCACAAGGAACTCCTCCAGGTAAAATGTCATCTTATATCTTCGATCTTAAAGAAGGTGATAAGGTTACAATCTCTGGTCCATTTGGTGAATTCTTTGCTCGTGACACTGATAAGGAAATGGTCTTTGTTGGTGGTGGAGCTGGTATGGCGCCGATGAGATCACATATCTTTGATCAATTCAGAAGACTTAAGACAGATCGAAAAGTTACTTTCTGGTATGGAGCAAGATCAAAAAGAGAAATGTTCTATGTTGAAGACTTTGATACTATCCAAGCAGAGAATGATAACTTCACTTGGCATTGTGCTCTATCAGATGCTCTTCCTGAAGATAATTGGACTGGATACACTGGATTTATTCACCAGGTATTACATGATGAGTATTTAAAGGATCACCCAGCGCCTGAAGATTGTGAGTACTACCTATGTGGACCTCCAATTATGAATAAGTGTGTTATCGATATGCTAGTAGACCTAGGAGTTGAACGCGAAGATATCATGCTAGACGACTTCGGCGGCTAGAAGCTGGATAGCTGGCGTCTTATGCGTCAGCTGTAAATTTTCGCATTCGATGTATTCTCTATACATCTCAATTGAAAATTTACACCTTCCTCTAAGCCACCTAGCTCTACAGCTCCTAGCGACTAGAGAAGTGAGTTTTAAAAATAAATTTAAAATGATATAAGAAGGGCACTATTATAGTGCCCTTTTTTTATGGTGATTTTTATGAAGAATGTAATTCTATTTTCAATTCTAATTCTTTTATCTGCTTGTATGTCTGGTAAAGATTCTTTAAAAAAAATTATTAATATGCAAGGAAGAACAATGGGAACAACTTATTCAGTTAAGGCCGTTGTTCACCAAGATTTTTACGAACATGTTATTAAGGGACAAATTGATCAGCGATTAAAAGAAGTTAATCAGTCGATGAGTACATATATTAAAGACTCTGAAATAAGTAAGTTAAACAATTCTCCAGCAGGTGAGTTCACGTTAGGTAAGGACTTTCAAATTGTTCTTGAGCATGCACTTAATTTAGCGAAGAAAACTGAAGGTGTTTTCGATCCTACGATCGGACCTCTTGTTAACCTTTGGGGCTTTGGTCCCACTGGAGAAAGAAAAGTGCCTGCTAAGGAAGCGATTGAAAAAGCACGTTCATTAGTTGGTTTTGAAAAAATTAATCTCGTTAACAATGTTCTCACAAAGAAAGTTGATGGTGTCTACATTGATCTCTCTGCATCTGCTAAGGGCTATGGAGTGGACGCAATAATTGAAATTCTTAAGGCCAATGGAATTCAAAATGCAATGGTTGAGATCGGTGGAGAAATTAAAACGATTGGAGAGTCGATGACAAGACCATGGAAGATAGGCGTTGAATCTCCAGTTGAAGGAAGTTTTGAAAGAAAGGTTGTAAAAGTAGTGACTTTAAAAGATGTTGCGCTTGCCACCAGCGGAAATTACCGAAACTTTTTTAAAGAAGGTGGGAAGTCATATTCTCATACGATTGACTTTAAGTCAGGAAGTCCAGCCCGGACAAGTCTAGCTTCGGTGAGTGTTATTTCAGATACTTGTATGGATGCAGATGGACAAGCGACAGCGATTATGGCGATGGGTACGGAAAAAGGCTACAATTATGCTATGAATAATGGTATCAAGGCGTATCTTTTATATCGAGATCCAAAGAACCCTGGAAAGTTCAAGACTTTGGAAACGAAAGGCTTCTCTGAAGCAACTCGCGTAAAGTAGGTTAGTTATGGAAATTTTCATTATTACATTTGTCGTACTTCTTGTCTCAGTTACTGGCATGGCCGTTGGTGTAATTCTTTCTAATAAACAACTGAAAGGATCTTGCGGTGGTCTTAATAAAGTTATTGGTGAAGACTGCATGTTCTGCGAGAAAAAAGATGAGTGTAAAGAGAATCCTTCTATCGCTGAAGAGTGTTTAGATCTCGCTTAATTTCCGATAAAATTTCTTCGTCATTTTAGTTTGCTCACATAAAAAATATTGATCAGTCTTCTCGGTTAGTTTACCTCTAGCGTCAAATTTTCCTGCTCTTAGAATTCTTCACGAAATGATAAAATGTAGATAAAATAGAATCTTAGTCGGTCATTTGGCCACGATATTAACCTAAAGGTGTATTTACGCCTAACAAAGGATTTAACTATGGGTACTCTAGATTTTTCTCATCTAGCTAGTTCCGACATTTCTTACATTGATTCCCTTTACGAACAGTACAAAGAAGATCCAAACGCGGCAGAAGAGTCGTGGAGAAATTTCTTTCTTGGATTTGAATTTGGTGCAGGTAAGGGAAGCGCTGGTGGAGATGTCTCAGAAGAAACTCTTCGTAAAGAGTTTAATGTTTTTAGACTGATTCAGTCTTTCAGAGCAAGAGGTCACTTACTATCGGATACGAATCCAATTCGTCCACGAAAGGATAGAAGTGCAAGAATCTCCCTTAAGGATTATGATCTTAGTGATGCTGATCTTGAGACATCTTTCTTAGTCGGAGAGTTCGTAGGTTTAGGACCTGCAAAACTAAAAGACATCTTTTCTCATATGCAAAAACTCTATACTGGTAAAGTCGGTATCGAGTACATGCATTCAAATGATACTGATATGAGAAGATGGGTTCGAAATGAATTCGAATCAACTTACTTAAACAAGAATTTCTCTGTTGATAAGAAAAAGAGAATTTTACATAAATTAAATGAGGCAAATGTTTTCGAGAACTTTCTTCAAACAAAGTACACTGGACAGAAGAGATTCTCTCTTGAAGGTGGAGAATCAACGATTCCAGCCCTTGATGCCATCATTAATGAAGGTGCTGAATTAGGGGCTAAAGAGTTTGTTATTGGTATGGCCCACAGAGGTCGTCTTAATGTTCTTGCCAATACTCTAGGGAAAACTTATGAGTATATATTTTCAGAGTTTGAAGGTAATTCAATTGAGCAAAAAGAAAATGAAGGTGACGGTG
>CAWUIU010000170.1:0-7427 GCA_963922285.1 uncultured Oligoflexia bacterium
ACAAATTATTTTCGTTACACCAATTGAATAAATTCAAAATAGTCTTAAGAGTTATCTCATTATTTTTCACAAGACCATTTTTTCCTAAATTATCTTTTCCAACTTCAAATTGTGGTTTAACAAGAGCAATAACTTTTCCATCATCCTTTAATAAAGAATGAATATTTTTTAAAACAAGCTTTAAAGAGATGAAAGATAAGTCAACGACCGCAATATCAGCACTTTCTTCTAGCCCATCTAAATCGCGAATATTAGTCCCCTCCATATTCACAACCTGAGAATGATTAACTAAACTTGGTGCTAGTTGATCGTGACCGACATCGATTGCATATACTTTCTTTGCTCCTCTCGTCAGTACATAATTTGTGAAACCACCGGTACTTGCTCCCACATCAGCCACAACCAGGCCATTTACATCTATTGAAAAGTCTATCAGGGCACCTTCAATCTTATGAGCGCCTCTACCAACAAAGACTTCTTCTTTGGTAATTTTAATATTTGTGGAATCAGTTTTAAACGATGGCTTCTTAATGATATGCCCATCAACAATTACATGTCCCTCTTTTACAAGAAGCTGAGCTTGTGACCGTGTCTGCACAAGGCCTTGATCAACTAAAAGTTTATCTAATCTATCCATATACTACTTCAAAACCGGAGTTACTTTAATTTTTGTCTTTTGACCTTCATTATTTTTAAATTCCAGTTCTCCAGGTTTACCAACAACCACCGATAGTGCAAAAGTCTTTGGCTCCCTCGTCTGAGCAGATAAATCTTGCATAACGCCTGATACTTTTACGACACTTCCTTTATTTACTAATAATTCTGGTTCATTAAAATCAGCGTTAAAAGTTAACTGTAGCCCATTCTTCATCTGCAACAAGATTGGTTTCTCATTGAAAACTTTTTCACGACTCATAAGTTCACTCTTAAGAATCATTTTATCGTCAAATCCCTTTTCATGAGTTACTTCAATATCAAGATAAATAAACGCAAAACAATTTAATGTAGTAAGTAAGCTTAAAACTATTTTTAACATAATAGGCCTTTATATATTAAATTGACTTTCCCACCGTAATAAACAGCATCATCAATTTTCTTTACTTTCAACTCTCCACCACGTGCAATAAAAACGAGTTCATTAGATGAACTACAATTAAAAATATGATGAGCACAAGCTGTGATCCCTGTACCACATGACAGAGTTTCATCTTCAACACCTCTTTCATAAGTACGAACATGATACTGACTGTCTTTCAGAGAAAAAAAATTAACGTTAACACCATTTTCAAAACGATCCTCATTTCTTATACGACGACCTACTTCAATAACATCTACAGAGTCAACATCATCAACTTCAAACACACAATGAGGAACACCCGTATTTAAATAAAGACAACTAGTACCATCATAAAGATCAGAAATATCTACTTTACCTACATCGTAGAGCTCAACCATTTTTACAAATGGAATCATATTTTCAATTTTTGACTCATAAAGAGAATTCTTCGTTGTAAAAATAAGCTCTTCTTTCATTTTAATAAAGCGATAAAAGAAATCAGAAATCACTCTTGTCCCATTTCCACACATTTCAACTTCACCACCATCAGAATTTAAGTAGCGCATATGGAAGTCAGCCCTATCAGATGACTCAACAAAAATTACTCCATCAGCACCAACACTTGACCGTCTCTTACAAAGACGTTGCCACAAAGCAGCATCATGAACAGGCAAAGCTCCATTTCGATTATCAAAAAGAAGAAAATCATTACCATGTGCTGAGTATTTATAAAATTCCAATCGGTCCTCTAGTAAGTCATTTTTAAAGATCTATTCTTTCAAAAATAATGAAAACTGACCAGCCATGCGCAACGCACCAACTTAAAAAATCACGCTTCCTTATTGCCTATCCTATGAAATTTAAGTAAATTAATGCATCTAAATGGTATTTAACCAACATTATGGGACATTAGCTCAGTTGGTTAGAGCCCCCGGCTCATAACCGGGTGGTCGCAAGTTCAAGTCTTGCATGTCCCACCACAGATTTTTTGGGTGAACTTTTGCCCACTAAGTTATGAAAAAAGCCTTCTTAATTGAAGGCTTTTTTATTTACTTTTTTAATTTAGAGCTCTTTTGTTATCCTTAACTCTTGCAAGTCTCTTGTATTAGGTATTGGCTTAAGACCTATATCATCTGAACATGCAAAGACTTTAAAACTCTCAACATTAAGCAAATTATCAATGACACTAGTCTCATGTTTGGACATTGAGTACGCTAAGGCATGACCAACATAGTGTGGATCTTCTGGACGTAAATTAGAAAAGGCACTTTGCTTAACGATATGTGAAAATTCTATTTCAGGATAAATCTCATATAAAGGTGAAAGTATTTTAAAGGAGAAAAACTCTGCAAATGCTTCATCATGAGTAGTATCCTTCTTGTAAGAAAATTTATTCTCACTATCCTGAAATAAGTTAGTTCTTTTTGAATGAAAATAAATGTGTCCATATTCATGAACAAGTGTATCTACCATATCTGCAGGACTAAAGCCTGATGTTAAATAAAATACATCATTATCATTAAAAACATCTACAAATCTCATTGAGCTATCTTTAAAGTAATTTTGTAAGTCATTTCCAAACTCATCTGAAATATTTGATGTATTTATATTGATCTCTTTTCCGTAATTAAGAAGAATTCTTATATTACTATTTTTTGAAACTACTTCATTATCACTAAAACTAAAAGCAGAGTAAACTGCGTCAGGATATGGTTGTTGCCAGTGAACCAAAGCTATTTCTCTTAAACCGGTCACCTTCATCTCTTTTTCTAAAAAGGAAGCTAAAGAGTAGTTTTTATCATTTAAATTTATCCATTCTCTATGCCATAGAAAGTTCCACATTTTCATTGAAAATCTATCCTGATCAAAAACATCCTCAAAGTCACCTGCAACACACTTCTGAAAATCCTCAGTTATTTCTCTAAGATAAATTTGATCTTCTTCTTTTAATCCTTTTTCAATTCGTCTTAAAAAAGAAACTTGCATATCTCTATTTTTGTAGGTCTTCATTCTAGATTCAATTAGTTCTAATAAAGAAGGCATATCATTAATATTTTTCGGAAATTTGAGAGTTGGTATTCGAGAACATAAATACTCACGCCTCAATTTAAGATAAGAGTTAAATTCATCTTTAATTGAATTCGGTAACAAATATCTGTCACCTCTATCTATGAATAACATGAAACTCATTCAAGTCTCCCAGGAAAGTTATATTTTAGAGCTTTAAGCTACATCAAAGAATGCATAAAGTGGACTAAAATGTCTCTATCTTCAAAGCACAATAAGAACATAACTTTAACCAAAACTTTTTCCTCACTAACTTTCACTATCCTTGTAAGTCGTCAGAAACACATTCGATGATATTCAAAAATGTAGATCAATAATACTGAGGAAAATAATCTTCGTAACAAAAAAGTAGAATCATTTTAAATACTTAGAAATGAGGAAGAAAAGTTCGCGTCAACGATTGAATGTCCCACCATCAAAAAAGCCTCGACTCTGTCGGGGCTTTTTTATTTCTAGATCTTATTGAATATTCAAACCGCTAAAGAAGAATGTCTTGGACTTATTTCCGAATCGTACTTGAACCTTTTGATTTAGATATGGATTCGAGAAGGTAAAATTATTATACTTAAGCTTTGGCTTTATGCTTTCATCCTTCTTGAGATGAATAACTTTCTCTTTCACAACTTCGAGCTTAGTTTTTTGCCCTGTTATTAGAAGTGAATAATTAAATTCTCCATCCTTACTTGAAGCACCATCGACATCACAATATATAATACTGTCGGTATAAATCATTGATGGGTTCTTTTCATCAGTAGATAGTGCTCTATTGACTTCCTTTTTTTCACAAGATGGTTTAAAGAATCGACATTCGGAGTAGCACTTTAACTCCAAAGCAAAAGAAGCTGTGGCACATAATAATATGACAAAAATTGAAATAGTTTTTACCATAACCATAACCTATCTTGTTTCCTCACTACATTATTCCAAGTTCACAACTTATTGAAAACTCATTTCATATACTCATAATAATCAACTAAATATCACTGAGTAAAATAACCTTCGATCTAAAAAAGCCCTCTTAAGGTATAAAGGGCCTCTATTGCACAATTTTATATTTTTTAATTAAGCAGCAACATCATAGTCGGCAAACATAATTGAAGCAGGATGAACAGATAAGGCCTCAGCTAAAACAATCGCTCTTTCCTTACCTAGCTGCACTCTTCCATTCTCAATAGCACTTATATTTGTTTGTGAGATACCTGTCTCGGCAGCAAGATCTAGCTGCGACCAACCTTTTAACTCTCTAAGTTCTCTAACCATCTCACCAGGAGTCATTAAAATTGATTCACCAGCTCCCACTAATTCTGATCTACCTATTTTCATTTCATTACCTCCTCGTACTTGTGAGGAGTGACACTCACAACGATTATTTCTTTTATCATCTTATCCTCAGTATATATAACTCGATACTGAATATTTAGTCTTGAAGCTCTACACTCTCTTAGCTTCCCCTTCAAGGCTTTATCTTTAAAACCAGGAAAGTTCTTTAAATTTTCAGAACCACCATTTTGAACAACAGAAATCCAGGCTTTATATTTTCGCTGAATCTCAACTGGAATCTTTCTTAAACTTTTGCGTACATCTTTTGTTTCTAAAACTTTATACATCACAAATAGTATATATCAAATTATATATATATCAATTATAATCTACACCATGAATACTAAATTCATAAATACCACATAACCATAACCTATTTTGTTTCCTCAATAAATTATTACAGTAGCTTAAGTCACTGAAAACTCATTTAACTAGTTCAAAAGTTACAGCTCAATATTGCTGAGGAAAACAACCGTCCTAACAAAAAAGTAGAATTATTTTAAGGACTTACGACTGAGGAAGAATAGTTCGCGTCAGCAATTGAATGGACCACCAGATAACCTTTGTGCGAACAAATGCCCACTTGGTTACACTAAAAAGCCTGGTCTACGGATTAGGCTTTTTTATTCTAAGATGTTTGTTTCCAATTTGAGTTTACTAAGCTTGTGAGAACATGATCCTGCCACTCACCATTTAAAAATAAGTAATCTTTAGCCATACCCTCTTCTCTAAAACCGTGGCGCTTTAAGAGGTCACCGCTCCTTTTATTTGAAGGTACATAATTTGCCATTATTCGATGTAGGTTTTGAATCGAGAACATAAACTTTAGTGATTCTTTTAATGCCTCACTCATCAACCCTTTTCCTTCGTGTTTTCTAGCAATACCATATCCTAAATTACAAGCCTGAAATGGGCCTCTACATATATTTGAATAACTTATTGAACCGATAATCTCTTTTTCATCTTTAGAAAAAATGAAAGATCGACAATCACTATCGCTTAGAAATGACTGAATAGAGTCAGATATATTACTCACCCAAAAGTCTTTAGTATAAAATGAATCCTTAGATAACGAAGGTGAATATTTAATGAGGTGCTCTTTGTTATCCTTAAAATACTCAATTACCAAATCAACATCTTCCAATGTCAGTAACCGAATAACACATCTTTCAGTTTCCAATCTAAAAATACTTTTCATAACCATAACCTGTTTTATTTCCTCACTACATTATTCCAAGTTCACAACTTATTGAAAACTCATTTCATATACTCATAATAATCAACTAAATATCACTGAGGAAAATAACCTTCATTACAAAATAACAGAATTATGTTAAGCATTTACGCCTGAGGAAGTAAAGTTCGAGTAAGCAACTGAATGGACCACCATCAATAAAGGTCATCCTCCGGATGGCCTTTTTTATTCGTGCGACATTCAAGATTTCAGAATTTATGACTCGCGAGTTAAGGAGCGTGATACAACGAATGCATTCGAAGGCAGAAGCCGGAGCATGTCAAGCCTTGCATGTGGTTCTACGGTTCAGTTCTCGCATTTATAATACGATTTTCAAAATACACTTTATAAATCAAATTCACTAAATATCTTCTCAATATTTGACCTGGAAAAATCACTTCGATGAACTAGCTCCATTAATTCTCTGGCCGTAACCTCAATCATCTTGTCTTTATGACAAGTTTGATACTTTAAGGTTCCATCAACTCCATGCTCAAGAAGAAAACGAATTAATCTAAATTTATTATTTCGTATAGCATGAAATAAAGGAGGTTCTGTAACCTCTCCTAGTTTTTTACTGCGTAACAAATAAACTGGTTTATTTAAATCTAACTTACCAGTATTATAAATTTCTTTTAAAACCAAATAATGATCTAGATTGTTATTGTTTTCAAACTTAGGGAAGCCATAAAAAATTCCCAATTCACCTTTTCTATAATCAAAAACTTCTGGAGACTTAGAAGCTAAAAGTTGAATAATTCTACTTCTATACTCGTTGTTAGCACCAACACGACCAACACTATTTATCAATTGATATGCAAAACCATATGTATCACCAACCGCATGTCTATTATCTACGCTTTCAAGATATTGATTGTTTCCAAGTTCTAATAACCTAAGAGCATAGTACAATGAAGAATCATTTCCGTACCACACTAAGCGATATATTAAAGGATATCTACCAGTGTAAAGATCTTGGACATCTGACACTAAAATATAGAAGTCTAAGAAACGATCCAAGTTCCAGTAAAAATGATCTATTTCGAATGGACCAACATTTTTAGCATACCTAACAAAGTATTTGCCGAGAGGATTATTAAAGTCAGGACTAACTCCCTGATTGAAAAAGAGATTTGCCAACTCTAATGAATTATCAGACCTACGAAACAACGCATGCATTAACAGATTAATATTTGCATATCGACCCTTTATTACAACATTTAAATTTGGATTATATGATAATAGAAGATTAATGATATCAGTTCTTCCAAAATCAATAGCAACCTTTAAAGGGCTACCATAATGAGAATTAATACGATCACTATGATAATTAATATCAGCACCGACCTCAATAAGTTTTTGAATCGTTGAAATAGGAGCATCATACCTAATCGCATGAGTTAATAAATTTTTCCCATTATAAGAAGTTTTAGGATCAAAACGATTCACATTTATTAACTTCTTTACCACGTTGAACCATTTTTCATTTTTATTAGTTTGATAAAATAAAAAACGAGACAAGTGATCTTCAACTTCATCAACGTCATCAAGACAATTTTCTATCATGAAAAAGAAAACATCTATATTTTCATTATAGGCCAAAGCTAAAGGATACTTGCTATCGTCAAAGGTTGACTTTTTTAAGATGCTCGCACCTCTTTTTACTAACATCTTCACAAAGTCATTTTTCTCGAATCTTAAAGCATAGTCTAAAGGCCTAATCAACCCAACCTGGCCTAACCAACCTTT
>CAWUIU010000171.1:0-7402 GCA_963922285.1 uncultured Oligoflexia bacterium
CCATCATTAAGTCAGATAGACATAAAGCTTATCCAAAGTTTGTATCTAGGTATTTAATTGGCCACACGCTGCTAAGATATCATCACCTTTAGTCGTACGCACCATAACATGGAAGCCCTTTTCCTCAAGTTTCCTCGCAAAGGCATCGACGTCCTCTTTTTGGGGGCGTTGAAATTTGCTTCCTGGAAAAGGATTAAATGGAATGATGTTAAAGATAACAGGCATGTCTTTTAAAAGTTCATATATTTTTTTGATATGCTCGTTACTGTGATTTAAGTCTTTGATAAGGAGATACTCAAAAGTTAGATATTGTCTTTTTAGACGAGGAAGCGTTCTTAGTTCTTCAATAATCTCTTCAATTGGATAAGCCTTGTTGAGTGGAATTAATTCTGATCTTTCCTCATTGAAAGGAGAGTGAAAGCTTAGTGCAAAATTAATCGCTCCTAAGTCTTTAAATACTTTAATTCCAGGTAAGTACCCTGCTGTCGAAAGAGTAATTTGTCTAGGACCGAGATAAAGTCCCTCTGTTGTTAATAAAATATTGATGGCTTTTTTAACATTTTCATAGTTATGCAAGGGTTCGCCTTGGCCCATGAAAACAATGTTAGGAGGTGATGATTTTTCTGGTCTGTTTATCTTTAGCCAGCGATAGGCGAGAAGGTATTGACCAATGATTTCATAAGGTTCCAGGTTTCTCGTTAGTCCCTGTGTTCCAGTGTAGCAAAAGCTACATTTCATTGCGCATCCTACTTGGGATGAGATGCAAATAGTATATTTCTTATTAAATGGCACAAGAACAGTTTCAACTTTATTTGAATCATCTAGTTGAACTAAGAACTTTACAGTTTCTTTATCACTTGAAATTTGTGTTTTTACTAGTTTTGGAAGATTTAAATGATATTTTTTCTCAAGTTCCCTAGCTAGGCTTTGAGGAAGAGTCTCGAGAGAGTTAAAACTACTTTGATCAAACTTATAAATACTTTGAAAGATTGATTTTGCATGGACTTCTTTATAATTCTTAGAACTTAAAAATGAACTCAATTCATCGATCTGATAATTGTAAAAACTCTGAGTATTCATGTTAGTTATATATCCCAGTTTTTGGAGCTATGACAACCAGTGTGTATAATAACAGGGTTAATATGGAGCACACTCTCATGGAAAAGCACAAAGTATTGAATCAGATTGAAAAAGACCTAAAGCAACTTAGTTCAACACGACATGGACGTCGAGCATTTTTAATATCCTTGCCAGTAATTCTTGGAGGATGCGCAAATGTAGCGAAGACTCGCTACCGTGAAGGAGATAATAAAGGACAGACGGGACTTAGTGTAAAAGAAGAGATCCGTATGACTAGAGAATACCTTCCATAAATGAGTAAGGATTATCCAACAAACAGCAGAGAGAATGCACAAGGCAAAGAGAGATCAGAAGAAGAGTTTAATATATGGACTTGGTGGTGCCCCCCTTGGTGGCGCTGCTGGTTTTGGTTTAGCTAAATTTGTTTGCTCTGAACAGGATAGGAAGTGTATCAAGAGGCTCACTAAGTATGGAGCATTAGGTGGTGGGGCCGGAGGGCTACTTATTCAAAAATACGCTTTTATGGCCCACAGCCGAGAAGATGAGATGGAGGCAGATCGAATCAGATTTCGTACTAGTGTTCGGGCAGGCTTTGACTCAGAACATGTTGAAGACTTCTACGGCAGACTCCTCCTTCTTGAGAAAAAGTATCAGAGAAGTCAGGATTCGATAAATAAGGCGTTTGTTGACGCGATGTCAACTCGCCCTCCTGGAGAAGATCGCGTAAGGCAGCTGAATGAAATGGCAAAACAATTTCCTCAAAAGGGAATCCTGGAAACTCGCGAATATCGAAAATTAAAGAAGATGATCTAGGGATTCAGTGTCAGGACTTCTTAGATAATATAAAAAATATCCTCATATTTTGAAATAAATATTATTACGCTTATCTAGCTCGTTCCCTTTTGGACTTATTTTTAACATAATCAAAATACTAAGATTATGAAAGATAATAAGAGCGAAATTGAATACTCCATAAAGAATGCTATTGTTTCATTGATTGAGCTACAAGACAGTATTTGTGAAGATCATTTGTGGCGTTTAAGGTCCGAGTTTAATACTTTAGAGAGAATCTTTAAAAAGAATAAGCTTTACGAGCTTTCTCACTTTGTTGAAGTATTAAGTACTTCTCTTATATATTTAGATGAGAAAAACATGACAAAAATCATAAAACTTTACATTGTCTCTCTTAATTCGATAGAGCAAAAGCTCTTAGAGCAGACAGACTCTTACGATGAGTTTCTCTATCAACAAATTAAGGAAATTCGAGGTTAATAAAAATTAACCTTCATAACGATACTGCAGCACGTATAGAGAAAGTAGATTTATTGTATAATGTTTGCAAATAATTAATAAACAATTAATAAACATTAATAAAGATTTTTAGATGCCCATTAAAGAGTTGTCATCCATTATTAAAGTTAAGAGAAAAGAATTGGGCCTTAATCAATTAGATGTCGCTATGGAAATTGATATTTCTTATCGTCATTATCAAGATGTTGAAGCAGGTAAGGCTAATATAAAGTTTGAAACTTTAATGAAGCTTGTTTCATTTTATGACCTTGAGCTTGTCATCAGTAATCAAGGTGTTAGCGAGAAAAGATAGCTCACTACTTTAGTTTTCAAAATAGAAGACAAAAAAAATGGAGCATCCTGCTCCAAAAGCCCATCCTTGGGAAAGACCAAAGGTCTCTAATTTGTAACTTTTAAAATTGATGATTAATTGAGAAAAACCCCTTTAAAGAAAGAAACATTTTTTAGGAATGTTGTTTGAGAGATCTTATTTTTCATTATTAATATAATTATGAAAAGTATTTCACACTTTGCCAAATGCAAAATTTCTATAAAAGATGCCCCTAGGAGTAAAGTGAATCTACGTATTTTTTAAGTGTTCCTATTAAAGGGGATTTATATAAAAATTGCCCCGATAAAAATCGCGATGAAAAAATATTACATTTTATGTCATCTTAATAGTTGGTCATGTTTTGATGAATATCGGAACTAGCTTTTAAAGTAGGCAGTTTCTCAGAAAAACTTCTTCCCTAAATTTTATTCATTTCTTTTGAAAAAACAAGGTTTAAGTGATTGATTTTATTGAGTGAGACATTTTATATTATTATCTTCTTGTATAAGTTATTGTTCTCATTTCTCAGTTTGTTAAATTGTAACAAATAAAAAACAAAAGGTTGGATGAAACTTTTTTTTAATTTGGTTGTTGTACGTTATTTAGCTCCTTTGGTACGTTAGTTATTCCAAAATTGAAGGAAACTATCTCACTTCGTGAGAGCGCTTTAAAAGGTGCTGTATGTTTTCGAAAAATTTTGCACATTCAAAAGTTATCCTGTTTCTCATGATGCTTACATTTGTATCATGTCAACAAGAAGCATTCTTTGAAAAAGAAGAGCTTGTTGAAGCAATTAACCTTCCAGATGAAGTACTTGATACTGAAATTCCAGAAGTTGATTTAGAAGAGGATGAAGTAACAGAAAACTCCACAGAGGGTGACTCTGGAGAAGGTTCAAGTGAAGAAGGTAATAACGGGATTCCTGTTGTCGTCGTTAGTCCTGAGCCAACTCAACCAGAAGAGCCAATCGTTGTTACTCCTGAGCCAACTCCGGTTGAGCCAGTTGAACCAGAAGAGCCAATTGTTGTTACTCCTACACCAACTCCAGTTGAGCCGGAAGATCCAATCGAAGAAGAAACAACTGAAGAATTTACTGAAACTTTTAACCAAAATTCTGAAGGAAAAAGAGTTGTTGATATTCTCTGGGTTATTGATAACTCAGGTTCAATGGGTGATGAGCAAGACGATTTAGCTTATAACTTTGAAACTTTCATTAACAACTTTATTTCCCAAGATGTTGACTTCCAAATGGCTATTACAACGACTGATGCTAGAAGTGGACATGAAGGAAAAATGATTGCTGGTCCAGATATGCTCAACTCAGAAGAGGCTAAGAAGAATGAAAATGTATTTATTAATCACTTTAAACAAAAGATTAAAGTTGGAACAAGAGGTTCGGGTCATGAAAAAGGTCTTCAAACAAGTGCTGCATTCTTAGAGAATCAAAAAACTGATAAGAAGGACTTTTTAAGAGATGATGCATATCTAGCAATTGTGTATGTTTCTGATGAAGAAGATCAGTCACAGAATTCTGTTGAAAGCTATGTTAACAAGTTCAAATCTCTTAAGAAGAATGCTGGTCTTGTAAAAGTTTATAGTATTGTTACAAAAGAGAAAGATGTCAGTTCAAGATTTTCAAGATATGGTTGGGCATCAAGAATGGTTGGAAAGCGATATGAGCAAGCTTCTGAGATGACAGATGGTAAATCAGAATCAATTAAAGATGATTTCCATACAATCCTTGAAGATATGGGTGATACAATTGTAGAATTATCAAATAGTTTTCCACTTGCTAAAAAGTCTGTTGATGGGCAACATATTGTATTCGTTAATGGATCTGTAGTTGAAGGTTGGAATTACAACGAAGAAAGTAATTCAATTATGTTTGAAGAAGATAGTGCTCCTGCTGCTGGTTCAACAATTGAAGTTAAGTATAACGTGGAGAAATAATGAGAATTAAGCTGTTAATTCTGCTTTTAATATCAATATCGATACAAGCTGCTGAGGAAGATCTTTATGACTTCCTCTGGCTTGATCCTGATAAGAGTGTATATGTTCTACAAAAGAAAATGTATGCAAAGAAGAGAACTTTCTATTTTAATGCTGGTGTTTTAAAGAATAATGCGAGTGATTTTCAAGATACTTTAGGAGCCAGCTTAAAATTAGGGTACTTCTTGAAAGAGGATTGGGGAGTTGAGCTCTTATATAACTCATATAACAACTCAAACAATATAAGTTTTGAAAATGTTCAAAGTGTAAATGGTAGTGAGCCCTTTATTAGAAGACCAAATTCATTAATGGGGCTAACGCTTCAATGGTCTCCATTCTATGGAAAGATTAATACATTTAATAAAATATTTTATTTTGATTGGTCTTTTGGTGTAGGTGTAGGAAAGCTTAGTACAGAGACAAACGCTGAAACAGCATCACTACAAAATTCGACTAATACTTTTACCGATGAGAATTTTACCGGTGTCATCATAAAAAGTAACTTTCGTTTTTACGTTTCTAAAAGAGTTCATATCGATCTTGATTATATGACGACTACGTATAGTGCTCCTGGGCCAAAAGTAAATAATATTCAAAATGAAAGTACGACAACTGATACAGATGTTGGAATTTCTCTAGGAATCTCTTTCTAGGCTGGTAATCTCGATGAAAAGATTTATTATCATTATCTTCTATTCACTATTGTCAATTGCTACTAGTGGACAAATGGGAGCTGGTCTTATTGAAGATTATAAGACAAAGGCACATAAGTTAACAAAGAAGAGGTTTTATTATAGTGCATTACCTTATTTGCTTTCATATCTTGAACTTGAAGATCAGATTGATAAGCGAACGAAGAAAGACATCTTTATGTTAGTTCTTAAAACAGGGACTCTAGCATTTGAAACAATGTCTGTTGAAGACCTACTTAGGAAAAATTCAATACCGTTGAGATACGTTGCTGCAGTTAAATTGATGAGAATGAAGCAATATGAAAGAGCGAGAAAGATTCTCGAGAGATTTCCAAAGAAGCATCGTTTTAGTCTGGAGGCATATTATTCATTAGGAATTATTTATAATCTAAAAAATGATAAAAGAGTGTTTGACGCCCTTGCTCAATGTCAAAAAAGTGCTGAACTCCTTATTGATAAGACAAAGAAAAAGAAACTTATTAGGTATTATAACTTAGTCAAAGAACAGTGCGAGATCTATAAAGGTCGTGCACATTATACAGCAAAGAATTTTATGGCGGCAGATAAGCTCTATGATAATATTCCCAAGAAAAGTTATCTTTGGCCATCTACTCTTCTTGAGAGGGCTTGGACCAACTACAATTTGAAAGATTATAATAGAACGTTAGGACTGTTAGTAACCTATAAATCACCATTACTTAAAAGTTATTTTTATCCTGAAGCATCTTACTTAGAGGCTCTTTCATTTCACCGCATGTGTCTATGGGATGATACTCTATCTGTTATTGATAGTTATCATAAGATTTATCATCCCCGGTCAAAAACACTAGCAAGAATTTTGAGAAAACATAAGAAATCTAGAGACTATTTTTATCGATTAACTCAAAGTGATGTGAAAAAGAATGAAAAAGTTAATCCATTTATTAGAAACCTTATCACGCAAATAAGAAAGAGTATTAAGTACAATGTGGATCACTTAGATATTCTAAAGGCAAAGCGTGAGCTTAAAATTGTTAAAAAGCGTAAGTATGGAAAAGCATATATAAATGAATTACAGAATCAAATTAAGTGGAGAGTCGAAAGCCTTAATCATCATATTAAAAAAGAGATGTTCTCTTTCATCAATGAAGTTAATAAGTTTTCACTTGAGATGTTAAAAATCCGATTAGAAGTCATAAGTAAGCAAAAACACTTAGAATATAGCAATAAAAAACTCATCTCTGCCCGCAGCAGAGGCTCGATGGACAATCTAAATCGAAAGGTAACTGAGCAATTTTACGACTTTTTTGGAGAGTTCTGGGCCGATGAACTGGGAAGTTACAGTTTTGGACTAAAGTCTAACTGCAAGTTAGTCGATAAAAGGAGTCAGAGATGAAAAAAGCATTGATAATATTACTGTACGTTTGCTCCATATCAGCTAAAGACAAAGTCATCTATAAGTATAAAACTTATGAAAACTTTGACCTTGGAAACCTAGAGATAAAGGGTGAGGTAATAGCTCCAGGAGACTTATCTGCAGGAGACCGATCCCCCAAGGAATTTAGCGAAGTGCTTTTTGAAAGGAAACACTTTAAAGACATGTATCTCAAGGAGTCAAATCGATTGAGATAATGGGGGAAGTATGGAAACAGAAGCTTTACAACAAGTCGCTGAACCGTCAACATTACAAACTATCGCTTTATTTATGCAAGAAGGTGGAACCTTCATGTGGATTATCCTGGGACTATGGAGCATTGGTATCGCTATCTCCCTTGAAAGGGTCAAAGCTTTATTCACATTTGATACAAACGGTAATACGTTAATGAATCATATTAAAGGTAAAGTCTTACAAAACGATGTGCATGGAGCAATCCAGACATGTAGTAATTCCAAAGCACTTTTGCCTTATGTTTTAAAGAGTGGGCTTAAGAGAGCGAATCAAACTAAAGAGCTTATTTCTGATGCTATTGAAGGGGCGATGTTAGAAGTCATTCCAAAGGCGGAAAAAAGACTTCCACACTTAGGATTAATTGCTAATATT
>CAWUIU010000172.1:0-7399 GCA_963922285.1 uncultured Oligoflexia bacterium
TCTAAGTGAGCTTAGCTTTTTATTAAGTTCAATTTTTTTATGTCTTATTATTGATTTTTTCTTATTGATTTTTATGTTGTTGCTATTAATTTCGGACTGTGTACGAAAGCCAGAGAATATTGGGATGTTAAAGCTAAGACCAAAAACTGTTTCCTCTTCTGTTCCGATACTGTCTTTGTATCGATCATTGAAGCCATGTCTCGCTATAAAATTTAATGTTGGATAATGTTTTGACTTGCTAATACTATGTACACGGTTTTGAATTTTTAAGTCAGAGTACATTCTTTTTAACTCAAAGTTGTCTTCGAGGTTCTCGACTCTGTAAGGTTTGTTTAAGATTCTGTTAATATCTTTTGCTATAGTGTATGAAGGAACAGGTTGATTTGTATAGGTCTCAAGATCATCCTTGCTTTGTATGAGCTCTCTGTGTCTTATTTGGTATAAGGTTTTTTGTGACCGGTACTGGGCTCTTGCAAGATCAGTTTCGTATTTAGTTAATTCGCCTACTTTCATTCTTTTGGCCGTAGCGTTCATGTTCTTTTTTGATGTCGTCATGCTTTCAAGTAAGACTGATCGGTGCTCTTCTTTTTTTAAGTAGTCTAGTAATAATATAAGAGATTGATAGGTTATCATCTCTTTTAAGTTTTTTATTTTTTCTTTATTCACTACTAGTTTGTCCTTTTCCAGTTTTATTTGCCGATAAATCGTTGGTGCATAAACTGGTTGGTTCAACGATAGTGTAATTTCACTATACTCTGCTTCATCGGTTAAAGAAGACTTTCCTTTGACTGTCGAAGCTTGTAGGTTTATTTTAGGATATAATTTTCCTTTTTCTATTTTATACTGAAATCTTTGTTCCTCATTAGTAAAAATCTGTGTTTTTAATTCTATATGATTTTTCGTAATCAGTTTTACGTAACTTGAAGTGTCTTGAGCAAATATTAATAAAGATAAATGAATTGCAAAGAAATATTTTGTTTTGTTAAATTTCATATAGGTGGCTCCTGAGGCGTGTAAACAGTAAATAAAAGTTTACTTTTTATAGTTTAAATTTCTACCGAAGAACTTTACTTGAATGTTATTATAGATCTATAGTAAAAATCAAAGGAGAATATTATGGCAAGTTCAGCGAAAATAATTAATCAAGCTTTGAACAGTACCAGTTCTCTCAACTCAAACACAATTAATGATATAAATATAGCAGAGGTTGCAGAGATTGCTGCACAGTCATCGCAGATTGCAAAAGAGGATCTGAAGTCTCTTATTACTGTCGCCCCTGAATTACTTGATAATGTGATTAAGCAGCTTGAGTCCTTTTTGATTATAGATGAAGGGATGGGGCTTAAAGATGCTATTAATGTTGTTTCTAATTTGGAACAATTCGCTCAGATTAAATCGTTAGATTCATTTCAAAATCTTAAGTCACAGTTAGATATTAATAACAACACTTTAGATGAGGTTTCTCAGTCTAATCAAAATGTAAATAATGAAATTAACTTTAATACTTTGAATGAAAGTGAGTTAGGGGAGTTGGCAAATGTTTCTGATCTCGTACAACAGAATCCAAACTCAGTGGATAGAGAGAGCTCGGATGATACAAATGAAACTGTGATTGATTTGCCTCCAGTTCCGGAGGCTCCTAGTGCTGGCAATGGTAATGGTGGTAATTCTAGCACGTTTATTGATGTTGATGTTGATGTTGATGTTGATGTATTACAAGGGGAAGTGCTTCCAAGTAATGGTGATATTTTGGTCGAAGGGGTTAATGTCGTTAATGATCTTACAACAAACCTCTTAGACATCACGTCTACTTTGAATAACATTTTTCTTGGTGATGCTCTAGATTTTGGGGAAAACTCTCTTGGGAAAATAGCTGATATGACAGAAGGTGCGGGCGATAAGGCTGAGACAATTTTGGATAGTGCCGGTGAAAATGTAGCTGATGTTGTTGGAAGTGTTGGAGAAACACTTGGAGTTGAAACGACGCCAGTTGGAAATATCGTTGATGATGTAACTTCAGATATAGGAGATATAGTTGAGCAATCAACAGACGTATTAGAAGAGTTTACAGATGATGTAAATTTACTGGATGGTGATGCAGGTGAATTAAGCGGTCTGGTTGAAACTGTTGGCGATGTGGCAGAAATTGGGGGCGATGAGGTTGAGACAATTTTGGATAGTGCCGGTGAAAATGTAGCTGATGTTGTTGGAAGTGTTGGAGAAACACTTGGAGTTGAAACGACGCCAGTTGGAAATATCGTTGATGATGTAACTTCAGATATAGGAGATATAGTTGAGCAATCAACAGACGTATTAGAAGAGTTTACAGATGATGTAAATTTACTGGATGGTGATGCAGGTGAATTAAGCGGTCTGGTTGAAACTGTTGGCGACGTGGCAGAAATTGGGGGCGATGAGGTTGAGACAATTTTGGATAGTGTCGGCGAAAATGTAGCTGATTTAACAGGAAGTTTATCTGATATTTTAGGGATAGGTGACAATGATTCTTTTGGTTTTCTTAATAGAGCGGCTTCAGAATTTGGTAATCAAATTGATTCTGTAGCTGATGCAATCCATGATGCCGCTGACAGTTGTGATGACGATCTTACAAATGAGGAATTATTACTTTCTGATACACTTGAAGATAGTTCAATTGATGAGCTCTCAGATATTGATTTATTATCTGATGATTCGTGTATTGGCGAATTAGCAGATGGTCTTGATGATATTCTAGATGGGGATGGTGGTCTTGGTGGTTTGTTTGGATAATCAATAAACAAAACTTTCTTTTTCTTTCATGTTTGTAAAGGACGGCTATGAAAATAGATAAGTTCATCTTCAGGTCAATAACTGTACGTTTAGCATTATATTCATGGCTTCTTATTGCATTCTTGGCTTCTGTAGTCGTTGGATTTCAGATGAGTCACGAGTATAATCATTCAAAAATCGTTATAGAAAAGCAATTCAAAAATATAAAAAATGACTATTTGACAATTTTATCCAAAAGTCTATGGGATTATAGTTTTGAATATGCAAACCTCTATACGGAAGTAATTAAAAATTTACCATTTGTTTCTTATGTCGCTCTTGTAAATGACGCCAATAAAGTTATTAGTTTTTATTCTGACGAGAAAATTACAAAAAAAGAGGAAGTCATTACAAAAGATTTTAATAAAGACAACATGTATAAAGTCCAAAAATATAATCTTAGCTATGATGGTATAAGAGTAGGGGTTTTGCATGTAGGTGTTAACTTACATAAAATAAGATCAAGTTATATAAAAAAGGCCAAAGACTTTGCATTTCAAGGGTTTATAAAGTCATTCATTGCCTGCTTTATTTTATTTCAGTTGTTTAAATTTTTAATTTTAAAACACATATTACATATTGTTAACTTCTTAAAAGTTATGGATTTAAAAGTGTACAAGGAGTTAAAGTTAAATCGTCCTGTCAATATTCAAGATGAGCTTCAACTTGTTGTCGACACAATTAATAGTCAAAATAAAAAAATATTTAAAACTCAAGAAGAGCTTTTTAGAATTAATGAAAACTTGGCAAGTGAAGTCGAGATTAGAACAAAGGAGAGAGATCAAGAAAGACAGAATGTCATTAATTCAGCGAGATTAGCAAGTCTTGGTACTATGGCAGGTGGAATTGCACATGAGATCAATAACCCTTTAAATGTAATTAGTTCGACATTAAGTTTTATAAAAAAAGCAAAGAGAAAGGGAAAGTTAACAGACGAGAGATTTGATCATTCAGTTGAAGAAATTTATAGTATGGTAAAAAGGGTTAACGAAATTGTTGAGGGTTTAAAAAAGATTTCTAGAAATGATAGCGGTGGTTGTGATACAAGTGTTGTCGTTAATGAATGTATAAACGATGTTTTAAAAATATCGCGACTTAAAATAGAAAATTCAAAAATTGATCTTATATTGAATAATTTAGATATATTTGGTGATGAGGCTGTTAAAGGTAATCTTGTGCAGCTTTCTCAAGTACTGATAAATCTACTCAATAACTCAATCGATGCGATCTCTGAGTTAGATAAAAAATGGATTTCAATAAATGTTAAAAAAGAAAATGACTTTATCGTTATCTCTGTCGCTGATTCTGGTGCTGGTATTCCTGAGGGCATAAGAAGTACGATCTTTGACCCGTTTTTTACTTCAAAAGAAGTTGGAAAAGGGACAGGTCTCGGTCTTTCATTATCTAAGCAAATAATTGAATCTTTTGAAGGGGAATTAAAGCTAAATTCCAATGTGAAAAATACATGTTTTGAGATATACTTAAAACATATTGTATAGGAGGATGTCTTGAGGTCGCCTGAAGATTTTAAACTTTTAATTGTGGATGATGAAGAGCCGATTCGTAATGTTTTAAAAGAACATTTTGAACTAGATGATTTCCAAGTCTTTACTGCAGAAAGTGGTAACAAGGCTCTTGAAGTATTGTCTAAAGAGACGATAGACTTTGTTATTTCAGATGTTAGAATGCCTGACGGTGATGGAGAAATGCTCCTTCGAGAAATCAAAGAACTCAATAATGATATTCCACTAATCTTACTTGTTAGTGGCTTCTCTGAACTTAGTCGAGAAGATGCAATTGAGCTAGGAGCTCTTGACTATTTAACGAAGCCATTTAATTTAGAACAAGTGGAAAAGATTATCTTTGATTATATGAATACATTATAATATTTCATATAGTGCGGTAGAGTTTGTTTATAAAGTATTGGTTTCTTATTTTTTCTATTTTTCCTGCTTTATACATATTATTTAAACAAGAGTCGAAAGACTTTTGATTTTTTATATCTCTGAAGTAAAGATGGTATTTTGTTGTGGGAAAAACATCAATGAATTGATATCGCTTTTTCTTTGTATCCACATTTGTAGAAAGCTTAAGTTTATTAGCGTAATTATAGAAAATTACACTATCAATTATAATTGCATCTGTTCTATTATTAAGTAGAAGCCTTACTTGCGATTCCTGATTCACAGTTTCTTTGTATTTGGCCATTAGTGGAATTTTCTTTTTTAGGCCAGGTAATATTTTAGAAGCATCTTGAAAGCCAATAACGATAAGATCTTCAAGATCGTCAAGAGATTTAACATTGTTAAATTTAGTTGTGTCAACGACAATCCCATTATAATAATTTGAGTGAGAAATTGTTTTGTAGCCCTTAGCTTTTGATGAGGCGGGGGCGGAAGTTACAAAGTCGAACTTATCAGAACTATTATATTTATCAATATGTCTGCCAAATGGAACTGTTTCTATTGACATTTTTTTACCCATGCATTGAAACACACTTTCCAAAACTGTTATTTCTAGGCTTTTCAAGTTTTTGTCAATAAAGTTCGGAGAATGAAAACTGACTCCATTAAGTGTATCTTTTGAATAAACTTGTAGCACTACAATAAAAAAGGTTACGGATAATTTAAACATCTTCATATACATACTTTACACTACTTTTCATATCGTACAAAGTAAAGATAGTGTCCCTAGTAAGAGTTTGAAAATACTCGGTTTTTTTGTGCGTGAGATTGTAACATACTAAGTTTTTTTCGGTGTCACGGGCTCAGGAGCAATCGACTTTTTAAAAGATAAGAAGATTGTCGGTAATAAGCTTGTGAGAAGTGTATAAATGATTAGCGCATAAATATACCTTGAAGGTATTATCGCTCTTTCATTTAGTATACCAGCAATGACAAGGCCAAATATTAAGGTCGGCATTAGTGACATCGATATTTTAAATGCGTTTTGTGTAATGTCTTTTAAAATGTATGTAATACTAGTTCTGATAAGAATAATTCTCAATGGAACAAAAACTATTAAAAGCCCTAGAGCAAATAAAAGAGACTCAAGTGAAAGTTCTCCCATCTTTATCTTGAGTCCAGCGTAGAAAAAGTAGAAAGGGAGAAAAACATTAAAGAAACTAGAAAGTGATTTAAACAATGTCTCAGTGTCTTCTCTAAATATTTCATCTTTAAACTTTGATCCAATTAGTCCAACAGCGAAAGCCCCAACAAGATAGTAAGCACCAAGTTCTTTTGAAACGACTCCTGCGATGAGTGACATCATAACGAGGAATGGAACTTCCGAGTTTGGAGCATAAGGTGAAACATACTTAAAGAAGTATTTAAATATTTTCGGCAACAATAAAAATAGGAGAGCGTAGAATATTAATGAAATACCTAATGATTTTGGATTTCCTCCTTGAAGTGCTGCAAAGAGGAGAAGGATTGCAAGAATTTCTTTACTAATTGCCTTGGACTTAACCCAGTACTCAGTGTCTTCTGATATTTTAAATGAATGGAGTGAGTTAATAATAAAACCAGCTGATGGAGTAAATATTCCTAGTGAATATATAAATGCTTCTTGAAATGGGAAGCCAAACAGGTGAAAGAATCCAAAAGCAATTCCAAGTAAAATAAGTAGTGTTTTGACAAGGTATTTTGAAAGATAGACACGATCCTCCTTTAGCTCTTCAAATTCAACTTCTAAACCTGCAAAGACAAAGAGGGAAGTAATTCCAATTTGCGATAGAAACCGAAAAAGTGGATCATCTTGAATGCTTGAGTCTAGTGTCCCGGCAACAACACCAATAACGAGAGCTGTAATTCCTGTTGGTACTTTAAACCTGATAATTGCTTTTGGTAGTAAAAGTACTAGTGAAAAAAGAGCGAGGTGGTGTAAATCACCACTAAGAGACATTGGATTCAATTTATCTTCCTTAAAAATGTTAGCCTAAATTATGACTAATTTAATCGGGATTAACAATAGTATAAATGCTTAAATTTATTGAATAGGTTATTTTTTTTGGGGAAGAACATTATTTAAATCGTTAGCTATGATTAACGATCTGTGGCAAGATGTCTATGTTATGAATTATACGAGAGATTATACAGAAATTATAAAAATGGGGGAACAGGAGTTTGTGTGTCGCGCCATTCGTCCTGATGACGGAAAACGCTTAACTGATGCATTAAAGTTTTTGTCCCCTGAGTCAATAAAGAATCGCTTCTTGTCAAATAAGAAAGGATTTTCTGATAAAGAATTAGTGCTTCTAACTGATGTTAATTTTGAGGATCATGTGGCACTCGCCCTGGGAGAAGTTATCGACTCAGAAATAATGCCTGTTGGCTCTGCTCGTTTTGTAATTGAAAAAGATAGATGTAGAGCTGAGTTCGCAGTGACGATCCTTGATCATTACCATTCTCAAGGCTTAGGGTCACTTATTTTGAAGAAATTGATTGAGGCGGCAAGAGAAAGAGAGGTGATCGAACTTTATGGAATCACTTCAGTTAATAATGATAAAATCATTAATCTTATGAGAAAGTTTGGTCATGTAGAGATGAAACCTACTTCTCCTGGATTTGAGGAGATTACCATAAAAATTTAA
>CAWUIU010000173.1:0-7359 GCA_963922285.1 uncultured Oligoflexia bacterium
GTTTTCATTAACAGATCTGATTTTATAGACGATAGAACGACCAATGAGAGCGAACTCAATACTTTCAGGATCACCGCCGTGAGCACCAGTTCCCATCTTTTTAAAAATCATATTCTTTTGAACAGATTTAAAGTCATCTAAATTCTCAATTATGTCTCCATTAACATCTAATTGAGTCTTTCTCCCTTTAAAAGATTCGATTCCCCTTAAGATATCAGAAGATTTACCATCAGTTTTATTCTTCAACTTATATTTTTCAATAATTTCAGTATTTAGTAAATTATCTAGTTCAATTTCAATCTTAGATATATTTTTACTGACTGGAGCTTCACACTTTGAACCAACGCAATCAGAGGAGGCAAATATACAAATATGAAATAATAGAAGACAAATAACCTTATTCACTCTTGTTCCTCTCTGTTAAAGGAAAAAGAGCAACACTCATTTGATATACTTCTTTTTGAGAATCTGCTTCAAGAAATTCACACATATCATTTAAAAAATCCTCAATCATTGTACGAGCGGTCTCCACTTTCTTCGCATCGATAGCCATTGTCATCGTTTGCATACTTCTTCTTTCAAAAGAAACTTCATCCACTGACTCTTTAGCAAGAGATAAGATAGACTTTTGATATTCTTTTAAACCTGGAGTCGTTAAATGTTTATTACTTGTTGTAATATTAAAATTCGTCTTCTTTAAGACACCATTAACCTTTTCAAGCATGCCCACATCAAGAAGTCGCTCGACTGCATCCGTAACAATCTCAACAGGAAGCCCAAATTTACTTGCGATCCATGTCTCATCTGATTTAAAATTTTCAACTAGTGTTAACTCAAGAATTGCATAATTATACCACTTTGATACGATTTCATAGTGATCGATGTCAAATTCATTAAAGTCTATTAAATTCTGGTTCTCATCTTCTGCCATGAGGTCTTCAACCACGGCCTTTACAAAAACACGTTGCTCAATTCTTCTGAGTTTCAACTGATTAGTTATCTTCAATGCCATTGCAAGACTTGGAGTAAATTTACTATTTAATATTTTAGAGAGGACTCCAGGACTAATATCAAGATCACGTGCAAAAGATCTCAAGGAATAAGCCTCATTCCTCTGTTTCTTTTCCAATAGCTTAGAATTTAGATACTCTCGATAATCGTACATGAAAATAGTTTAAACCATATCTAAGTAGCTGATTTGACTTTTGAAAAGATTACTTTGATTAAAAAAGGTGTCAAAAATGTTTACAGCTTTTTAAAAGAATTCTCGTTATTTAACACAAAAAAAGCCTCCATTTCGGAGGCTTTTTTATTTTAAAATTTTTCAATAATTTACATTTGTGATTGAAGATAATTATTCTCACCAAGCTTTTCAATTAAGCCTAACTGAGTTTCAATCCAATCGATATGATCCTCTTCAGTATCCTTTAAAAGAACGAGAAGCATATTTCTTGTTTCAAAATCTTTTTCATTTTCACAGAGAACGATAAGATCCTTAAGCATTTCTTGATTCTCTGTCTCATACTTTAGTGATTGTTCAAGCATCGCTTTTACATTAAGACTTACTTTAAATCCCTCACGTGAATTTACATCTGGCTCACCTTCTAAAAAGAGAATTCTCTTTAAAACCGTATCAGCATGCAGTCCTTCATGATCTTTTTCACCATTGATGTGGGTGTAAAGTTTCATAAGGCCCCAGTCTTCATAAATTCTTGAATGAAGAAGGTACATATCAACTGATGTTAATTCTTTCGTTAATAATTTATTAAGAGCATCGATAACTTTTTGTGAACCTTTCATCTATTTTCCTTATTTATTCATGTGTTAACAGTAAGATACCAAGATAGTTACTTGTTTACCAGTGTTAATCAGTATACGAACAAAGACTCAAGACCTGTATAACTAACTAATTTTATTAATATTGTATTGATTTCCTTTTTACGTTTCCTATGTGCTAAAATGAGATATGAATTCCAAAATTAAAGTTTCGATCATTTCTGTAATCGCCATTATTTGTTACTTTGTATTCTTCTCAAACTCAGACAAGAAAGAGATTAGAAAACTTATCAACAATCTAGAAACGAGTCTTGAATACGACAAACCTCTAAAACCAATCTCGATTGCCTCTCGTTTAAGAGATCTTAGTAATATGATTACCTCAGATTTTTCGGCTCGTGCAGTTGGAGAAGAGAAAACACGTTCTGTTGATAATCTCAATCAAATCAAAGAGTACGCTGTTGTCGCAACGAAATACTTTCCAAACATAAATATCATTAGCTCACCTGCTCTTATCACTCTCTCAGGAAATCAGGCAACAGCCTCTATGAAAGTTTCTATTAGTGGTAAAGATAAGCAAGCCGAAAATTTCAGAGAACTCTTCGATATAACACTAGAACTACTAAAAATTGATAGTAAGTGGAAACTATCAGGAGTTAGCGCTGAACGATTAACTCCTGAGGATTAGGGTTTTACTTAACGACTCTTACACCCTTGGCAAGAATACGATATTCAAAAGTTGGTTTTGTAACAGAAGCAATCTCTTCTTTAGTGGCCCCTGCATCTTCAAGATAGTGCTTTGTATCGGCAATTGAAATTTCTTTTCTCATAACTTCACCTTCAACCCAAACCTTCTGTCCTCTTAAAGACATAGGCACGAAGTAACTGTAGTCATGAAATTTCACACGAAAAGTTTTATTACTTCCTTGAAGAGTCATCCAACAACCTTTTTTCTGACAAACGGCTTTAACACTTGCTTCCATGACAACATCTTTCTTTTCATACTTATCGTAATTACTCAGAACTTTATCAAGCGCTACGGCCTTTGTTGCTTTTATTTCTTTTCCATAGAAAGCTTTTTCTTTGACACTGTTACTATGAGCACAAGATTGAAGAATTCCAACAAGTGCTAATGCTAATAAGTAATGTTTCATTTTTATACTCCTAAAATTTATAATTAAATTTATCATTCAAACTCTACTGACACAATCTTAGTCTTTTCAAGAAAAAACCTGGCTACTTCCAGTCTGAACATTCCATAGATCACGATAGATTCCACCTTGCTCAATTAACTCTTGATGAGAACCTACCTGGCTAACGGCTCCCTTATCAAGGACATAAACTCGATCAGCATCCACAACAGTTGAGAGGCGATGAGCAATTATGATTGTCGTTCGACCTTCTTTCACTTTAGCTAGTGATTTTTGAATAGCCGCCTCGGTTTCATTATCAACAGCACTAGTCGCTTCATCTAACATTAAGATTGGTGGATTTTTAATTAATGCCCTAGCGATCGAAATTCTTTGTCTTTGTCCACCAGATAAACGATAGCCTCTTTCACCAACGACCGTCATATAACCATCTGGTAGATTAGTGATGAAGTCATGCGCCTCTGTCATTTTTGCGATTCTTATGACTTCATCTTCTGAAATATCATTGCTTCCATATGTTAAATTCTCATAGATCGTTCCATGAAAGAGATAAATATCTTGACCGACATAACCAATATTATTTCTTAAATCATAGATATTAATATCCTTTATATTTGTCTTTCCAATTGAGATTTCTCCAGACTCTCCATCATAGAAGCGTAGGATATTTTTAACGAGTGTTGACTTACCACTCCCCGTTCCTCCAACAAGACCAACAGTTTCTCCGTGAGTGATATCAAGAGATAAATTATCAAAGAGAGCTTCTCGATCACTATATCTAAAACACAAATTCTTAATCGTGATCTCCTGACTCTCTTTAGGAAACTTTTCATTTTTACCATCAATCTTAAACTTTATCTTAAGTAAATCTAGAACTCTTTTATAACTGGCATTACTTCTTTGATAGAGATCAAGCATCTGGCCTAAGTTAGTTAGAGGCCAAAGAAGTCTTTGAATCATAAATATTAGAACAGAGTAAGTTCCAACTTCCAGGCTTCCCTCTAAAGTCAAATATCCTCCATAGAGAAGATTCACTAAGAAACCACAGAGGATGAGCATTCTAATCAGTGGCGTAAACAGTGCACTAATTTTAATTGCAGAGTTATTAGCCTGCATATACTCTTTAGAGTACTTTTCTATTTTAAGTCGTTCTAATTTTTCATTAGCAAATGCTTTTACTGTTTGAATCCCTTGAATTGAATTTGCGAACTCACTATTAAGTAGACCGACATGACTTCTTACCACTTTATACTTTGGCTCTAAGTAATTTTGAAATTTTAAACTTCCAAAGACAATAAAAGGAATAGGAAGAACTCCATACATGGCAACATTTGGAGCTAAAATAAAGAAAGCTGCCCCAATAACAGAAATCGTTACACAAAGTTGAATAAGTGCATAAGCTCCTACATCTAAAAATCTTTCGAGTTGATTAATATCATCGTTGAGAATTGACATCAGCTCACCACTTGAGCGTGATTCAATTTGCTCAAGATCAAGACTTAGAACGTGACCAAAAGCTTGATCCCTTAGATCATGTTGTGCTGTTTGCGCGAGTTCTCGCCACTGAACATGCATTAAATATTCAAAGAAAGATTCTGCCGCCCAAACGATAATCGTCAAGATAGACACAAAGATTAATTGCTCCCAAGAGTCTTTAATTCCTAAGCTAGCAACCATACTCTCTTCTTTTTTCACTACAATATCAACAGCAATACCAATCAGAAAAGGTGGAGCGAGATCAAAAACTTTATTTAGAATTGTATAGATCACGGCCGTGTTAAATTTTTTAGAATAGTTTTGCTTTATCGTTTTAAAAATCATTTAGTTTAATCCTTCTTTACTGGTGCCAAACAACAGAATAAAGATCGTGTCTGCGATCTTTTAAGTTCTTAACTGAACCATGCTCTCTTGCTTCAAGTAGTGTATCGATTCGTAAGTCTGCAATTGCAACCATTTCCACATTAGGAGTTGTATCAGCAGCTATACCATCAAGAGCAAAAGGAAAATCACAAGGAGTTAGAATACAACTTTGCGCATATTGAATATCAAGATTCTTAACACGAGGTAAGTTTCCCACATTACCGGCCATAGTAACATAGATTTGATTTTCAATCGCTCTTGCTTGACAACAATATTTAACTCGAGCGAATGCCTGTCTGTTATCAGTCAAAAATGGCACGAACAGAAACTGAATTCCTTGATTTACCAAATGTCGAGTTAATTCAGGGAACTCACTATCATAACAAATTAAAACACCTATTGGGCCACAATCAGTATCGATAACATTTAATTCATTTCCACCTTTGATATTCCACCAATACTTCTCGTCTGGTGTAGGATGAATCTTTGCTTGTTCATGAATTGAGCCATCTCTCAAACATACATATGAAATATTACGTACTTCATCTCCAATTCTTGTGGGATGAGAACCTGCAATTATATTAACGTTGTATTTGATCGCTAGATTTCTAAACAACTCTTTAATTGGCTGAGTATAACTTGTCATCTGTTCGATAGCGACATCAGGTGCAACTTCCTCATTTTTAATAGAAAGTAATTGCATTGTAAAAAGCTCAGGAAATAATAGGAAGTCAGCTTTATAATCTCCTGCTACATCAACATAGTATTCGACGATCTGGGCAAACTCCGCAAAACTTTCAACTGCTCGTTGTTTATATTGAACCGAAACAACTCGCACAGCATTCTGCCTAATGGGCTGTAGCTTCATTTCCGTTAAATCTTGAAATTCAGGATTATCCCATTTTAAATGGACCGCATAACCTAAACTTTGCTCATCATTAGGCAAATATTTTTTCAAAACCCCTATAACTTGGAAATTATTTCTTAGATGAAATCCTAATGTCGTATCTTTAACTTTCTTATCTTGAATAAGTTTGATGTACTCTTCAACATTTGGATGTTTCTTTGCTCTTTTGGAATAACTAGGAATTCGGCCACCAAAGACGATTCCTTTTAAATTCATAAATTTTACAAGTTCGATTCGCGCATTATAAATTCTCTGCCCAAGACGATGACCTCGCACATCTGGATCGACACATGTTTCGTAACCATACAGGTATTGTCCATTTGAATTATGAGTCGAACCGTATCCATTTGCCGTAATTTGTGCCCATGTATGTGGCTTAAGCGCCCACTTTTCTTTCACGATTATACTAGCTGAGTAGGCCACAATTTCTTCATTAATCAAAATAACAAAACAACCTTCTTGAAAGTTTGATATTTGCCCACGAATCGTTTCTCTCTTATAGCCTTCGTCTTCGTAGACTTTCATAACTAAGTTATTAATACCAGCGATGTCAGAAACTTTAGCATTACGAATTTCGACTTTCTTCTTTTTCATGAATCATCCTCAATGATATATTCTCATCAAATTTTGTACTTTCATTCTTAGCCATGTGAAATACATTGTAAAAGTCAAAATCACTTCTGCGTTAGCAAATGCTAGATGGCTAAGTATATTTCATAAGCTACTGTATTCACGATGAATCGCCCAAAAAACTTAATTTAAAACTAACTAAAGCAGCAAATAAAACGATTTTACCTAAACTTAGAAATACACGATAATATCCTGTGATCGCTGAATAAGGAGAAGCGAAATGAAAAAGCAATTGCTTATATTAGTCATTCTTTCTCAATTTGCCTTTGCAACAGAGGATAACGATTATGATATACACCTGGAGGAGCTCGTTACAGAGGAAACAGCTTCTGAAGTAGACACTCAAAGGAAGACTGCCAGTGTATATTGGCTATTGAAAAAGAAGCAAGAGAATAACTCGGATTCAGAAACTCTCCCAAGTGAATCAGAGACCATTTCTGATACTCAAACTGATAGTACGTCAGCTGATTATTAGATTCAATCTCGGGGGGGCGCAACGCCCCTCTTTTAGTTCTACAATCCTCCTTATCATAAAAGTTAAGTTGCTAAGAAGCACTGCCTATGCTTTGATAATGGGGAACAATCAATTAAAAGTTAGATAACAATGCCGCGAATCATTCTACTCCTATTTATAACTCTTTTTAACTCACATGAAGTAACGGCAAAACAACCGAGCAAGAATATTGATAGTATTATTGGAAAAGAATGTTGCCTTGGTTTTCGTGAGTGGATCAAACTTCCAAATCTCTTTCCGGAGCGAATTCTTGCCAAGATTGATTCTGGTGCTAAGACTTCCACTCTACATGCACAAAACATTGTATTCTTTGAACACGAAAATGAAGAATGGGTAAGATTCCAAGTCTTACCTAAACGAGACTCTAAAGAAGTCTCTCATACTCTAGAGGCTAAAGTTGCTGAGATTAAAAATATTCGCAGCTCTAATGGCAAACTTACTATAAGACCAGTCATCATCACTGATCTTTCGATTGGTGGTAGGAAATGGCCAATTGAAATTACTCTTGTTGACCGTAGCAA
>CAWUIU010000174.1:0-7341 GCA_963922285.1 uncultured Oligoflexia bacterium
CGCCACCGACTCCAACTACATATTGTTTGTCGATCTTCCCAACGATTCCTTTAGCTTTTTTGCTAGCGTAATCTCGCGCTAAATTCATGGCCATGATGGCTCCCTTTTTCCCAAGGGGGTTTGGAGTTTTCGTTTTTTGTAACATCGACATTACATTTTCTTTAAACGTAACGGAAGCAAGCTTTCCAAGATAGATATTTTTATTTCTTTTGTCATACGTTTTAATAATTTGCATACTTCCACCACCAACATCCCATACCAAGAGAGGATCTTTTTTGACTGTGGATTTTGCCGCGTGAAAAGCTATAAGCGCTTCTTTAGTTTGATTAATGATTTTTACGTCTAAGTTTATCTCTTCTTTGAATCGTATGAGTACTTCCTGCGAATTTTTCGCTTTTCTAAAAGCCGATGTTGCAACACTTTTAAACTCACTTACACCTAGAGAAATTGCTCTGGACTTAAGTTCTTTAATGTTCGAAATAGCTTCGCTAATAAATCCGAAAGTAAAAGTGTTATTATGTGTTAGCATATTTTCTTTAAATGGTATTGCTCTTCTAGCTTCAAAGATAATTGCATCAATTTGATTCTTACATTTATCGATTTCTGCTACAACCATCTTTGTTGTACCTGATCCGATATCAAAAGCAGCTCTTTTTACTTTACATGAGTTACTGCTAATATTTGTCGCAAGCTCCGAACATGAAGTTAAGAATAAAAGGAGAGAGATTGTAATTGTTTTAGCGATATACAAAAGCTTTCTCCCTTACACTTTCAATTTCTTTATGTGTCATTTTTTTTTTGTTAAGTATATTTTCTTTGTTCTTTAAATGTTGTCGGTACATTTTTTTTATTACTCTACCGATTGCTTTTGCCATTAGAGGAGGAACAGCATTTCCTATTTGTCGCCACTGTGCTGATAGAGGTCCTTCAAAAACAAAATCGTTTGGAAAACTCTGTATTTTGGCAGCTTCTCTTTGTGTTAGGTAACGATGCTCTGTAGGATGATAATAACTATGTCGATGAGTCATGATTGTTGGAGAAACATTTTTGCGGTCTAATCTTTGATACTTTGTTTGACGAAATCTTCCTTCACGTAAATTAATCCAATCAACACCTAGTTTTAAAGAAGGTGTTAAATAAGCGTCTTCATCTTTCTTATAGCGAATCCCTTTACCTTCAGGAATTCTTTTAAGTCTTTTTAGGTCGATTCTTGACTTTACTTGAGCACAATCTATATCATGATTGTGTATCTCGCTCTTTTTATCTTTGAGATCATGCAATATATCTCCAACAGTAACACTAGGAACATAGCCTGATCTTTTCTCTATATCATGAGTTTTCTTAGGAAATTCGATCTTGTCATTAACAAGTGAGCCTATAAAGATAGTTCTTCTTCTCTTTTCTGCAACACCATAATGATGAGCACTTAGAACTTGTACATCCATTGTATAACCAAGACTCTGAAACTTTCTAAAGATTGCCTTAAGAGTACCTTCGTTCTTTTTAGCAAGAAGTCCTGTGACATTTTCAATTACAACAAACTGAGGTCTTGTAAATTTTACAACTCTGACAAATTCGAGAAAGAGTTGATTTCTCATGTCGTTTGGGTTGCCTGGGCCAACAGTAGAAAAACCTTGGCAAGGAGGTCCACCAACAACGAGATTCACTTCTTGACCATCTAGTATTTTTTTTAATTTACGATTGTTGAGCTCTCTAATATCACCACAGAAAGACTGGGCATGTTTGTGATTTCGATCAAACGTTTTTATCGCATTTTTATCATAGTCTATACCAAGAATACATTTCATTCCGGCTTGTTCAAGACCACATGAAAATCCACCTGCTCCACTAAAGATATCAATAAAGTTGAATGTGTTCTTCAATCTCTTCTCCAAAAGAAACTAGATAATTCATATATAAGTATACCAACGTTATTATCTTCTAGTTGTTGCAGAAGTCTAGGGTATAACTTTCCATGTTATTGACCTGTGATGGTCACGTTGAATCATCCACTAATTCTATAATATTATCCATTTACCCGCTATGATTTGTCAACTTTGGTGCGTTGCAAAGGTTTGTGAAAACAGCAATTTAGTCCAGTTACTTTAGAATTTAGATAAAAATAGTATACTAGATTAGAGGTTTTATGGAATTAAGTAATAACGAAACAATTATAATAGGAATGGATGGTGGAGTTGAGTCCGCGGTTGCAGCTTATCTGTTAAAAAAACAGGGTTATAATTGTATTGGTATATGTGTCATCTATCATGAAAAAGATGATGACTTTAAACCAATTTTAAACTCTTTTCTTCCTGATGATCTAGAGCATGTCAAAAGTATTTGTAAGACTCTTGAGATTCCCTTCTATGCTACAAATGCTTCTGAAGCCTATTTTGAAAAAGTGATTGACCCCATCTTAGCATCTCGATTATCAGGTAAGGCCTATGAACCACTTGTTGATCGTACTGTTGTTATACTTACGACACTTATTGAAAAAGCAAGGCAATTAGGAGGTAAGGTCGTTGCAACGGGACATTCATGTAAGATTTTAAAAAATCAAAATACTGGTAAACTCAATTTGTTTCGATCAAATGATTTAGATGAAGATGATAGCTATTATCTTTCAAAAGTACCATATGAGTATCTGGAAAATATCTACCTTCCATTGTCTGAGCTTAAGAGTGAAGAAATTGCTAAGATTGCCAAACTGATTCCTACGACGTTTAATCTTAATAAAGATCAAAGGCGAAATGATCGTTTAAGCTTTATGAAATCACCTGAGCTTTACAAGTTAATTGATTATTATACCCCGTCAACTATGAGAGACGAAGGTATCATTATGAATCATCATGACAGTTCAACGATTGGTGATCATGAAGGAATTAGTCGTTACTTTTTAGGGCAAGTAGAATATCCAATCAAGAATAAACCTAATACTGATCGAGAAAGTGTGATTGTTAAAATAGTGGCTTCACACGGTATTGTCTATGCTGATCGAAAGGATAGGCTTTTCTTTACTCATTGTCATGTTCAACATTTTAGTGCCGAAGAAAACTTGAATAAGTCTCTACCAATCGATTGCTATGTAATGCTATCTCCACGAGGGAAGATGCATGCGGCTAAGGGATATTTTAAAAATAATGATAGTTTACATTTAGAATTTAAGGATCAAATTAATGGTCTTTGTCCACGTGGAACTTATGTCGTTCTTTATACAAAGAAGGGAATCGGTGCAAGAGTTATTGGTGGGGGCTTTGTCCGATTTACTGGCTATTGGGATGATGGTGAATTTAGATTAATGCCAAAGACCAAGGATGAGGAAGAGCAGTTTAAGGAAGAGAAGGCAAAGAAAAAAGAGCTTGGTTTTTAATGGTTAGTCGTCTGATAATAATTATACTAATATTTCAAAACTTGTCTTACTCTCTATCTTTGAGAGATTTTGATAAATCTCCAAAGTCTCATTACCACCTTGCTAATGTTATCAGACAGGTAAAATTAAGAGATCTTCATAAGAATTTGGCTAACTTTTTAAAAGTGTCTAGGCCTAGTCGAGCGGTTAATAGTCTTGGACATCAAAAGGCGAGAGAATTTATTATCAGTCGAATAAAAGAAGTAACAGGTATTAATGGGGTTGTTAATGTCGTTCCATTTAAACCTAACGTCGACAATGCCATACGTTTATATGAAGATAGCTTAAAAGAACTCTCTAAAAATGTTACTAAAGAGAGTGATAAGCTTCCCAAAGAATTTTTAAGTCTTTTTCATTTTACAGAGAGTATGACAAAGTCATTAAAGCAGCTAAAAGGGCTAAAGGGAAAAAATATTGTTTGGGAAAAGATTGGATCGCAATATCCAAATGATTTTATTATCATAGGTGCTCATTATGATACTCTTGGTATAAACTTTAATACAGGCAAGATTGATCTTAGCATAAATCAACCAGGCGCCGATAATAATGGCTCAGGAGTCTCCATTCTTATATCTTTAATAGAGCTTTTTTCTGAATTAAACATAAAGAAAAGTGTTAGAGTTGTTTTCTTTGACTATGGGGAGTTTGGCGCTTTAGGAGAGTATGATTACGCTAGGATTGTTTCACAGGAATCAAAATCTGGTATTAAATTTAATAGTTTTGTAAGACTAACTATGCTTGGACATGATTCAAAAATTAAAGATAAAGAAAAAAAGTATGGAAATTATAATGTATTTACATCTCAACCAGGTTCTTCGCTTCTTGCAATTGAGAAAGGCCTTGTTAAAGAGTTTGATACTGTGGCCAAGAGGTTAACATATTCAATAAAATTTAAAGAAGTTGAGAAGTCATTTAGCCTTACAATTCCAGACGCTTTTAAAGAGCAATCAATACCATCGTTAACATATACTCAAAATTGGGAAAGTGACTTCAATAAAGATCGTATTCATTCGAGTAAAGACTTTTTGGAAAGCGTCAATATTCAGTCTTTATTCAATAGTTATCAATATCTTGCGATGGCGCTTTCTTATCACCTCCTTGACCTGTAAATAGGTACTCTCTATTGATATTTTAACCAATTAGAGCTATTAATGCTCTATGAAATATAACGAAGAAAATACAAGTAAAACAGTAATTGTTGGTATGAGTGGTGGTGTCGATTCATCTGTTAGTGCGCTCGTATTAAAAGAAGCTGGTTACAATGTCGTTGGTCTTTTCATGAAGAATTGGGAAGAAAAGGACGAAAATGGTGTATGTCAGTCTTCTAAAGAATTTACTGATGTGGTCAGTGTTTGTGAAAAAATCGATATTCCTTATTATAGTGTCGATTTTGTTAAAGAATATCACGATAATGTTTTTAAATCTTTTGTGGAAGAATATGAAAAAGGTTTTACTCCTAATCCAGATATACTCTGTAATCGAGAAATAAAATTCAAAGTTTTCTTTGAAAAGGCAATGGAACTAGGGGCTGATTATCTGGCAACTGGTCATTACTGTCAAAGAATCGTTACTGAAAAAGGACCAATACTTGTAAAGGGTCGTGACAATAAAAAGGATCAGACATATTTTCTCTACACTATGAAGAAAGAGATATTAGACAAGGTGCTCTTTCCGATTGGTCATCTTGAAAAGACTCAAGTAAGGGAAATTGCTAAGAGACACGATCTTATCACTCATAATAAGAAAGATAGTACAGGTATTTGTTTTATCGGTGAGAGAAATTTTAAAAACTTTCTTTCTAATTACATACCAGCAAAAGAAGGTGAGTTTAAAACACTCGCGGGGGAAACTGTTGGTAGCCATCATGGAAGTTCTTTTTATACACTAGGGCAAAGAAAAGGCCTTGGTCTTGGTGGGCCAGGGGAGCCATGGTTTGTGGTAGGGAAGAATCATGACCGCAATGAAGTTATTGTTGAACGAGGAGAACTTCATCCGGCTCTTTTTACAGATTATCTCACTTGTGGGGACTTAAGTCTTGTTGATGATACGCAAGACATTACTACTTATAATGATCTTTATTCGAAGGTAAGATATCGCCAAAAAGATCAAAAATGCCAAGTGAAAAGACTTGATGATAGAACATATCATGTTTCTTTTGAAAGACCTCAAAGGGCCATCGCCCACAGACAGTCAGTTGTTTTTTATCGAAAATTAGATGGTCGAGAGGTTTGTTTAGGGGGTGCTATTATTATCGCCCCTGGAGAGTCGTTTCATGATCGAGGGCTAAGTGTCACACAAAAAGAGTCACATTTCACCATAGGCTAGGATCATTCAAATCCATTTCTGTTTTCTTTTTAAAATGATCCTTCTTTTCAAAGGAGGCACAGTCATAGCCGCTTTCTTTTTTCACCAGAATCGAAGGCATGGTTTTTGACTTCATAGAATATAACTTGCATCCACGAGGACTGCTCTGATCCCAAGTGTTAAAATAATGGACACATTGTAGGCAATTTGGTTTTTCCATATTTGGCTCCCTCCCAATATAATTCTAACACAAACCTGAAAGTGCCTCTGGGTAGGCAAGCTCGCACTACTAGACTTAGAAAAAGCATAAAAATATAGACAGGTAATGTAAATATTACACAGGTAAGATCCTGAAATTATTGAGTTTTTCGTGGCTAAATTTTAGTCTTTGTCAAAAAAATGTACATGAAATTTTAATAATTCATATGAGTTATTAACTAGTTAGAAGTTTAAATATTGGCACTATAAGTGCATAAATATCTGTGGAAACATTTTTAACCAAAAGGAAGAGATGAGTATCACGAGAAATTCAAACCAAAACGAGACAGATAACAATGATGTTATTGTAACCTTTCCTGCTTCAAAGAATTTTCGCCCTGTTGAAGAGATGAAGAACCCGACCCCAAGGTTAATCGAAGAAGTAGAAAAGGCTAAAAGTTTTGAAGACCAAATTAGCTTAGAGCTTCCTACAGAGCTTGAAAATTTACAACAAGCGTGCCATTCGCTTGAGGTTCGCCTCAATGTCTTAGAGGAAGTAAAAGATCGTCTAAAATTCTATTTAGATGATTTGGAAAGTGAAGTTTTCAAAAATCACTACGAATAAATTTTTTAATCGACAATCAGTTATTTTTTCATTAAATTACTAGAACTTAAGAATCTACTTAATGCTGGCGTGGCGGAATTGGTAGACGCGCACGGTTGAGGGCCGTGTGAGGCAACTCGTGGAGGTTCAAGTCCTCTCGCCAGCACCATATGTCAAACTATTCGGGCTCTACTCCCTTAATGGTGTGCGCGCCGCACTCAATCCTTTAACGACAAGCATACAAGACTTTCAACCTATAGTTATAAAAGTTCTTATACCCGTAAGCCCTCTTCTGGAGCTGCTTACAGACTGTATTAAATCCTTTAAGTGTGGAGAGCCCAAATTCGTCATATTCATTGAAATTAACTATATAATCAGCTTTGTTAGAGTTTGTTAGCATCTCTAGCTTTTCAGATAGCTCCATTTTGCGATCTTCTAGTGTCTTCATCTGCTTGTAAATAGAGCTTGCTGATAACTCTTTTTAGAAGCTCAGCTAGTCTTTCTGTAAGAGCATCAATTTGTGAGTTTATTCCGTATATTTGGGCCTTAATTTAGTCTCTTTGTAAATTACTACTATTTTCTTCAATTCTCTGATTGATATTCTTAAATAGCCTAGAAGCTAGATCATCACCAAATAGAAGTTCTTCTACTTCCTCTATTACTATAGGCTCTAATTTCTTCGCTAGAACCTTTTTAGCACAAAAGTCTTCTTAGATAGTGTGGAGTTTCTCTTCGTTGCCCAAGAATGTTCGTAACAACCAATCTTTCCACCATTTCCATGGGCTGACTTGCCACACATAACATCATCACAAACTTTGCAGTAAAC
>CAWUIU010000175.1:0-7334 GCA_963922285.1 uncultured Oligoflexia bacterium
ATCAGCTTCAGGACATTTTCTGTGACGCTCTCGATGAATCCTTTTTCTCGGTGGACTCTGCCTTTAATGACTTAGAGGCGATTGAGTTATTAAAAGCCAAAGTCTATGACTATCTTATTATTGATCTTAAATATGAAAATGGAAGAAATGCCGTCGAATTGTTCAAGTATTTAAATGATGTTGGAAGCTATCAAGACCAGAAGGTTTTTATTGTTTCAGGTTATGTGGATTCAAAACAAGAGGTCATAAAGCGTCTGAAAATGGCAGTCAAATGTTCACGAGTTTATCTAAAACCAGAAGGATTCTTTCGTGCTATTGATGACCTAGAAGAGTTGGCTTGCCCTCGTTTTTAAACTTCTCGAGACAGCAAAGAAAGTAATCACGACAGTTATCATGACACATGCTAAAACAGAGCTAATTGGTGTAAAGATATCAAAGACCCAAACTCCATCAAAGAGAATCCACGACATAAGATAACTAATAATCAAACTAATTCCTGCACCAAATAATGATGCATTAATTGAGATAAGACTAAATTGAATCAAATAGTGATTTCTAATCATTGGAAATGAGCCACCGAGTGATTTTAGAAGACCAATTTCAAATCTTTGTTTATAAGCCTGATGATTGGCAATCGAGTAAACAACAATAAATCCAACGAGTAGGCAGAGGATTGACATAAACTTTAAAGAATAGGCCATTTGCTCCATAAAGCCTTGTAGTCTCTTCATCAATGCTGTGACGTTAATCATGGAAACATTTGGTAGTTTCTCAACAATCGAGTCTTGTACTCGCTGTCTTTGTTCATTAGAGAGTTGAGAGATTGTGGCAATGAAAGTTTTTGGAGCAAGATCAAGAACACCTGGTTGAAACTTAACGAAGAAATTAGGATCAAACGAAGTCCACTTTATTGTTCTTAGGTTGATGACTTTTCCTTTTACGGGAATACCTTCAACACTAAATTCTAATAAGTCTCCAATCTTTAAGTGGAGGCGATCTGCAAATCTCTTTTCAAGTGAAATCTCAGATATCTCCGACTTTGTCTCATCGAATGGTCCAGAGAAAGGAACACCTTTGATGATTCTTTCACTATCTTGTTCCTCAAGAGAGTAGGTTAAATTGAAGCCTCTATTACGAAATCTCATCTCTCGTTCTTGTTCACGAGTCATCGGCTTTTTCGAGCTTGCTCTTCCTTTATCAAAGTTCTCACCGTTAACGGCCATTAGTCTCGCTCGAATCATCGGCGAGAGTTTTGAGATCTTTGCATCATTAATAGTTACAGCTGTTTGTAAGTCAGGAAGTTGCTCCTCTTGGATATCAAAGAGAAAGAGATTTGGAATTTTTGATTGTTCTGGTGCTTGCAATTCTCTTTCTAAGGAAGATTCAATTTGTGGAATAAGATTTAGAAGAAGTGTCCCAAGTCCAATAGAAATAAAGCAAGATAGTGTTGTTAATTTCTTTCTTTCAAGATCCCTTAGGGCCCATTTTAGAGATTGTGTTTTAACTTTCTTTTGCAAATTGAGCTTTGTAAAAATAATCCAACTTAAAATTGAGAGAAGAATTCCAGCAACGATAAATGTTGCAATGAAAGTAGATCCAATCAGGATTGACTTAGACAGATAGACAGCGAGTGTATAAAAGAATGTAATAATTAATGAGTATGTAATAATAGTATAAACAAGACTACCTGATTTGCCCTTCGTTAATTCATCAGAGCTTAGTAGAGTCGCTAAGTTGATTCTTGAAATATTAAGTAGAATTGGCAAACAGAATAAAATACTTCCGATAATCCCAATCAAAAAAGAGGCGACAATTGTCGATGTTGATAAAATAATATCCACAGAAAATGGTAATAAACTAGCTGTTATTGCTTCAATTCCCTTTACGATTCCCGAAGAGAGAATGAGTGAGAATATCGTACTAACAATTCCAAGAAGAAGGATTTGATAAAGGTAGTAAATAAAAGATTTCGGTCTTGAAAGACCGAGACTCATAAGAACGGCAATTTCTTTGACCTTTGAGTTAAAATAAGAGCGAAAAAGATAGGCACTTCCTAGCGCCGAGAGAAAGAGGGCAACTAAAGTCGAAAGACCTAAGAAGTCGTTTAATCGACTTAGCATTCGACTTGATCGATTACTTGCTGATTCATGAGTAAAGACACGTATATCTTGGGAACTAAGTGCATTAAAAATTCGATCCCGTTGTGCTGAAACCTCTTCTTCTGTTGGTCTCGTTTTATAGAGATAAATATGTCTGGCAACACTTCCTTTTCGTAAAAGACCAGTGGTCTTGAGTTGATCAATTGTTAAGTAGACTAGCGGGGCCATGCTCGTTCCAATGCCACTTGTTGAATCCTCAACAACTACATTAGAAATCTTAAATTCTTTTGTTCCTACTTTTAGAGTATCTCCGATGCTTACTTTTAATTGTTGAAGAACATCCTCAAATACCCAAATTGAGTTTTTTTCTCTTTCACGTTCTTCTTTTAGAGCTATCTTCCCATAGAATGGATAGTTATTTTCAATGGCTTTTACTTGAACAAGTCGTGACTTTCCTTTGGCATTGGCAACCATGGAAAACATCTCAACTGTGTAAGTCGTATCAAGAAGATCGTCCTTTATTTGATTTGTGGCAGTTTTCCTCTCTTCTTCAAGAATTGGTCTTCGAGCACGAATTCCTAAATCTCCACCGGCGATTGATTTAGAACGCTTCGCTATCGTATGTGAAATTGAAGATTTAAAAGTTGTTAAACTAATAAATCCACTTAGCCCTAGGGAGAGATTGAGGATAAATAATATGAGAAATCTTTTATTATTTAAAAGATCTTTTATAGATAGTTTAAAAAGCTTCACTGAAGTTTTCCACCGATAATATGTATTTGTTGATCACAGCGATTGGCAAGTTCATTATCATGAGTAACCAGAACTAATTTCATATTCTTTTCTTCACTTAATTTAAAGAGAAGGTCCATGACTTTGTTACCTGTAGTAAAATCTAAGTTTCCACTTGGTTCATCAGCAAAGAGATACTTAGGTGAGGTGACTGTAGCACGGGCAATTGCAACTCTTTGACATTCCCCACCGCTTAATTCAGAAGGTAAATGGTGGATTCTTTCCTTTAGGCCAACGATGTCGAGAAACTCAATCGCTCGTTCTTCAGAATCTTTTGCACCTAGAATTTCTAATGGCAACATAACATTTTCCAGAGCACTTAAATGAGGCATCAGATGAAATTGCTGAAAGACGATACCAATATTTTCAGCTCGAAATTGAGTCATCTCTTTTTCATTTAACTTTGTAATACTTTGATCACCAAGAATAATCTCACCACTTGTTGTTGAGTCAAGTCCCGAAAGTAGGGTGAGAAGAGTTGTCTTTCCTGATCCAGATGGACCAATGATTGATAAAGTATTAGCGTTGGACTCAAAATCGATTGCATCAAGAGCCTTGACGAGAGTTTCACCTTGGTAATAGTCTTTAGTTAAATTCTTTACGACGAGATTCATAATTCTTTTTCCATAAATTCTAAAAAGTTTTTTGCGACAATTTTATGTCCAGCTTCATTTGGATGAATACCATCAGAAATATTATGTTTTGCAATACCACCAACACCTTTTAGTAAAAAGGGAATCAGTTTAATCTTTTGTTCTTTGACAATTTCGGCAAACACTTTTTCAAAGCTCTTTCGATAGTCTTCACCATAGTTGTATGGAAGTTTCATTGATGCGAGATAAACTTTTATTCCAAGCTTCTTAGCATATTCAATTGCCTTGGTGAGATTCGCCTTCGTTGCATCAGTTTTTATACCGCGCAATCCATCATTTGCACCTAGAAAGAAGACGACAATTTCAGGTTTTGTTTTTGCGTGCCAACGAATTCGTGAGAATGCACTTGCTGATGTTGAGCCTGAACTTCCTGCGTTTATGATTTTTACACTCTTTCCTTTCACTTTTAGAAGTTTTTCCAACAGGGCAGGATAAGCATCTTTCTTTGCGACTCCATATCCAGCGGTCAAAGAGTCTCCAATGATAAGGATTTTCCTCTCTTTAGCGAATGCACTACTTGTAATGATAAGTGTGATGATTAAATAAACAAAATTCATAGCATTTATCCTTTTTAACATGTTAAATCTTATGTTGACTGACGTCTTGTGTAATGAGATTTTTTGCGAAAATTTAACAAAAGTTGTAATCTTTAGAGAAAAAGTCAATTATTGGGGAAATATGAAATATAACATCTTTGGGCAGGTAGAAAAAATTAATAACGATTGGCATGATGTTTTTTCGAAGGAATCGTCACAAGAATATTTTCAAGAGCTTCACTCTTTTATCAATCAAAGATCAAAAGAAGCTACTATTTATCCCCCAGCTGAAGATATTTTCACCGCTTTTCATTTAACATCCCTCAAGGAGACAAAAGTCGTTATCATTGGCCAGGATCCTTATCACGGAGAAGGCCAAGCTCATGGTCTGTCATTTTCGGTACCTGAAGGTATGAAAATCCCACCTTCTCTTAGGAATATGTATAAAGAGCTTACTGAGAACTTTACAGACTTCGAAATTCCATCTTCAGGTAATCTTGAAAGTTGGGCAAAACAAGGAGTTCTACTTTTGAATGCTGTCCTAACAGTTGAACAAAGTAAGGCTGGCTCCCATCAGAAAAAAGGTTGGGAAAAATTCACTGATCAAGTTGTAAAGTACATTAACGACCATCAATCAAATGTAGTTTTTATCCTGTGGGGCTCTTATGCTCAAAAAAAGGGAAAGACTATCGATCGGGATAAGCACTTCGTCTTAGAAGGGCTACACCCATCTCCATTGTCAGCTTATCGTGGTTTTTTTGGCTGTCAGCATTTCTTAAAAGCAAATGAATATCTCAAAAGTCATGGCAAAGAAGAAGTAAATTGGTCATTAACCTGATTAGCCCTTAAGGCCGGAGATATAATCTTTAACAATCTCATTTTGAGAATGATTAAAAATATAATCAGTATCACTTGATTCAATGATGCTTCCAGAACATGCTCTATCATCAAACCAAAAAACAGCAGTTTTATCACTGATTCTTTTCGCTTGAGATAAGTTGTGGGTTACGATCACAATTGTATAATCATTTCTTAACTCTGTGATAAGCTCTTCAATTATTTCCGTTGATTTAGGATCAAGACTAGAACAAGGCTCGTCCATTAAGATGACTTCTGGCTCTAGGGCAATTGTTCTTGCAATACATAGCCTCTGTTTTTGCCCTCCGGATAGTTTACCCGCAGGACTCTTAAGTTTATTTTTTACTTCATTCCATAGACCAACGGCTTTTAGTGCAGACTCCATACGCTCTTTAATGTTATCAAAGCCATGTTCTTTAAGTGGAAGTTCAATATTTGTGGCGATAGATAAAGGAAGAGGAGTAGGTTCTTGAAAAACGATTCCAATTTTTTTACGTAACTTTCGTAAATCGATGCGTGTGTCAAAGACACTTTGTTTATTGAAGAAAATATCACCAGATATTGATACTTCATGATTTAATTCTGTCATTCGATTGATCGACTGGAGTAAACTGGACTTTCCGCAACCACTAGGTCCAATTATCGAAGTGATCTTATTTTTTTCAATACTTAAATTCGTATTGCTAAAAGCACATTCAGTACCATAGCTTAGTTGTAAGTTTTTAATTTCAAGAATGATATTACTCATATCGAAATCCTTTTGTTGAACCACCATCGCAAAATCATATTCACAAGTCCATTGATAATAATAATAAGTGTGAGAAGAATAAATGCACTTAAATAGGAGTTTTTATTACCGCCAGGAACATTCATCGCTAGATCATAGATGTGAATAGAGAGAGACCTTCCTGAATCAAGTAATGATTCAGGCATTCGGTCCACATAACCAGAAGTGAAAATTAAAGCCGCTGTCTCTGCTAAGGAACGACCAATGCTTAAAATTATCCCTAAAATAATGGCGGGAAAACTATAAGGAAGAATGATCGAAACGAGTTCTGTTCTTCTTGTCATTCCGAGTGACGTTGGTACGAGACGATATATTTTAGGAACACGTAAAATACCTTGTTCTAGTGTCGTCACATAAAGAGGTAGTGACATAAGAGCAAGAGTCATTCCACCTGAAAGAATTGAAAAACCCAGTCCTAAGTAAGTTGAGAAAAAAGCATTTCCGAACAAACCAAAAACTATTGATGGTACACCTGATAGAATATAGATTGTCTTCGAAATCATTTTTGAAAGCTTTGGAAAGTCTCGCTGACATTCTGTTAAAAACAGAGCTGTCCCTGTTCCAATTGGAATCGTAAAGAAGATTGCGGTCATCAAGATGAGTAGTGTCGAAATTATTATTGGATAAATACCACCTTTTCTTCCCGCACTATAAGGTTTATCAGTAAGAAATTCGAAAGTTAGGTTTTCAAGAGCGAAAATGAAGAAGTCTTTGAGTAAAAAATAAATAATGAAAGTGAGTAGCACAGCACTTAAGTATGCGAAACCTCTTGTTAGCTTTTCAGTCATTGATACTCTTTTTTGTTGCAGCAATTGTAAGGAGAGTAATAAGTAAGAAGAGTATAAAACCTGTTAAAAAGAGAGCTGAGCGATGAATATCGATAGCGTAACTCATTTCCAGAGCGATATTTGCAGTAAGAGTCCTAATTGAAGAAAAAATTGAATTAGGAATCTGAACAATATTGCCACATACCATGAGTATTGCCATGGTTTCTCCAATTGCTCGTCCAAAGCTTAAGAGTAAGGAGCTTTTTATGGCAGGTCCAGAGTTCGGTAGTAATATCTTCCAAATATATGTACTCTTATTTATTCCCAGAGAAAGAGAAGTGGATCTTTCTTTCTTGCATGCCATTTCAAATGCACTATGAAGACTGAGGGCTAGAATGGGCAAAATCATCATAGATAAAATAAGCCCTCCTGCTAAGAGACTATGCCCAGGAGCCGAATATTGATTAATATGAGGTACTAGCTTTGTTAATCCCCAAAAACCAAAGATAACAGATGGAACTGCACTTAATAATTCGATGAATCTTTTAAAGATAAATCGTTGCTTCTTAGGGCAATAGAAACTAAGAAAAATAGCTAGAAATAAAGATGTTGGGGCTGCAATAATAAGTGCAATTATCGATGAAAATAGTGTGCCAATAATCATAGGGATAGAATTATATTGCCCTTCACTTGGAAACCAAGAATCAGAAATAAATGAGCCAAGATCATTAATAAATAGAATGTCGAAACTCTCTTTTATCAAGAAAAGAAAAATAAGAAAGACAAATGCGGAAGCTAAAATACCGTTTAGCTGTAAATATATTTTCAAATAGTCATCAAAA